>CAZHSJ010000139.1:0-7250 GCA_964535225.1 Uncultured Candidatus Berkiella sp.
AAAGAAATTAAAAATCATGAATATCGAGTTGGGCTAGTACCCAGCAGCGTAAAAGAGCTCAGCGCAAATGGCCACGAGGTTTTTGTTGAAAGCAACGCAGGTATTGGGATCGATATCAGCGATGACGATTATCGCCAAGCAGGGGCCATTATTGTCGATACCGCTGCGGAGATCTTCGCCACAGCCGATATGATAGTGAAAGTAAAAGAACCACAGCCTGCTGAATGCAAAATGCTGCGAGAAGATCAAGTCCTCTTTACCTATTTACACCTTGCCCCCGATCCCGAACAAGCGAAGCAGCTCATTGAGTCTGGTTGCATTGCAATAGCCTATGAAACGGTGACCGATGATCAAGGTCGTTTACCCTTATTAGCCCCGATGAGTGAAGTAGCCGGCAGAATGTCGGTACAAGCCGGCGCACATGCTTTAGAAAAGGCCCAAGGTGGCCGCGGTGTTTTATTGGGGGGAGTTCCCGGTGTTGCACCTGCGCATATTGTTGTGCTTGGGGGCGGGGTAGTGGGTACGAATGCACTGCGTATGGCTATTGGTATGGAAGCAGAAGTAACGGTATTGGATAAATCACTCAATAGATTACGTGAGCTTGATTTTCAGTATGGCTCATCACTACATACTATCTACGCAACGCAAGATGCAATTGAACGTTATGTCGCAAAAGCCGATCTCGTGATTGGTGCGGTCTTAGTGCCTGGGGCATCAGCACCTAAATTAGTGTCCAGAAAAATGCTTACAGAAATGAAGCCGGGTTCGGTGTTGGTGGATGTGTCTATCGATCAAGGCGGTTGCTTTGAAACCAGTATGCCAACCACCCATGCTGAGCCTACCTATACCATTGATAGTATTGTGCACTATTGTGTGGCCAATATGCCTGGTGGTGTGCCAAGAACGTCTTCTTTTGCGCTTAACAATGCCACTTTGCGTAACGCGGTTGAATTAGCAAATAAAGGTTACAAACGCGCGTTGCTAGAAGATACGAATTTACGTAATGGCCTAAATGTGCATAAAGGTAAAATAACGCATCCTGCGGTGGCACAAGCCTTAGGATATAAAAATTACTCGCCTTTGGAAGTGTTGAACGTGTAAATGATGATGGTGGGCAAATGCTACGCGTTTTGCCCACCTACAGCTTAGGCGCGCCTAAGAGGATCTTTTCCCATTCATACGCGCTTTTAACAATCACATTCAGATCATCATATTGGGGTTTCCAATTAAGCACGTGTTTTATTTTGCTATTATCAGCAATCACGCAAGGTAAATCGCCAACACGCGCTTTGGCAATGCTCACAGGCAATGGGTTTCCCGTTACTTCTTCTACTGCTTTAATCACTTCTTTTACGCTATACCCATGACCATAACCGCAATTAAGCGTGCAAGATTCACCCCCTTCTTGTAAATAGGTGAGTGATGCCAAGTGTGCGCTTGCTAAATCGCTCACATGAATAAAATCGCGTATGCAAGTGCCATCCGGCGTTGGATAGGTATCTCCAAAGATAGAAAAAGTTTTTTCAGGATAGCAAGCCGTTTGCGCGGCCACTTTAATGAGATGCGTAGCATGCTTAGTGCGTTGACCAATACTACCATCTATCGCTGCACCAGCGACGTTAAAGTAACGCAGAATAAGATATTTCAAATTCGATGCTTTAGCAATGTCTTGCAGCATTTGCTCACTCATCAATTTAGAGTGACCATAAGGATTTGTGGGATCCGTTTTGCTTTTTTCGCTAATTTTGTTTTCGCCATTGTTACCATAAACGGCGGCAGTAGAAGAATAAATAAAATAAGCAACTTTTTGCTCAACACACGCACGCAACAAGCTCAAAGTGCCTTGGGTGTTAGTGCGATAATATTCTTGCGGATTTACAATGGAATCTGGAATAACTGTTTTAGCAGCAAGGTGGATAACCGTATTAATTTTTTCTTTGGCTAAGAGGGCAGAAACAAGTTTCTCATCGGTAATATCACCTTGTACTAATTTTACCGCTGGGGGCAAACTGTTGGCAAACCCGGTTGATAAATTATCTAACACGACGATATTCGTCGCGTTAAATTCAACGAGGCTTTTTACAATATGACTGCCGATATACCCTGCACCACCCGTGACTAAAATACCCTCCTTAGCGTTTTGAGACATCAATGTAATCTCGCGTCACAGGTCCGGTATAAAGTTGTCTTGGTCGATTAATGCTTTGGTCAGGAGAGCCAATCATTTCGTTCCAATGCGCAATCCACCCAACCGTGCGTGCCATGGCAAAGATCACGGTGAACATATTAGTAGGAATACCAATAGCCCGCAGAATGATCCCGGAATAAAAATCGACATTAGGATAGAGTTTCTTTTCTATGAAGTAAGGATCTTTAAGTGCAATTTCTTCTAACTTTAAGGCAATAGCAAATAAAGGATCATCATGCAGTCCAAGCTCATCTAGCACTTCATAACAAGATTTACGCATAACCGTTGCACGGGGATCAAAATTTTTGTAAACACGGTGCCCAAAGCCCATTAAGCGGAAGGGATCGTTCTTATCTTTTGCCTTTTCTATATACTTAGAAATATTATTCACGCTGCCAATTTCTTGAAGCATAGAAAGTACGGCTTCGTTCGCCCCCCCATGTGCAGGCCCCCATAGTGCGGCAATGCCTGCGGCAATACAAGCAAAGGGATTGGCGCCGGAAGAACCCGCTAATCGTACCGTTGAGGTTGAGGCATTTTGCTCATGATCAGCATGTAGAATAAAAATTCTATCCATCGCTTTAACTAAAGTAGCATTGGGGGTTGTCTCTTCACTTGGCACCGAAAACATCATATGCAAGAAATTTTCTGCAAAGCTCATGCGGTTTAAAGGTGACACAAAGGGTTGGCCAATAGAATATTTGTAGCTCATGGCAGCCAATGTGGGCATTTTAGCAATTAAGCGTAAAGCCGCGGTTTCGCGATGTTCTTCATTGTGAATGTCTAATGAATCATGGTAAAACGCAGATAAAGCACCCACCACACCACACATGATAGCCATGGGGTGAGCATCGCGTCGAAATCCACTATAAAACCTAATCATTTGCTCATGGATCATGGTGTGCTTTTTGACTTTGCCCACAAATTTATCTTTTTGTGATGCGGTTGGTAGTTCTCCAAACAACAATAAATAACACACTTCTAAAAAGTCAGACTTATCGGCTAATTGCTCAATCGGGTAGCCGCGATGTAACAATAAACCTTTATTCCCATCAATAAAGGTTATTTTTGATTCACAAGAAGCTGTGGAGCGAAAGCCAGGATCAAAAGTAAAAAGTTCAGCTTTACTCAGTGCACCAATATCCAGCACATCAGGGCCCATGGTGCCTTTAATGACAGGCAGATCAAGTGGCTCCTTGCCTGGCAATGTTAGTTTGGCAACCTCTTTATCCATGGGATCTCCTTGTATCAGATTTTTTATGGGTATTTGAATTAGGTAAAGTATATACGTTTTGGGGGCTTGGATTAAACTCAGCTAGAAATTTATCTAACCCCAAGGAATGAGCAAAATATACCCGATGTAAAAATTCAGACAACATGATTATAATGGGGTAGTTTTTTAATAGGGATAAAGGGTAGGTGAGATAAGTTGAATACCAAAAGACCAATCAACATTAATCCTTTAACAATTAAATTGCCAGTGATGGCCTTTGTTTCTATCCTTCACCGGGTTTCTGGCGTTCTAGTTTTCTTACTTATTCCGCTTCTGCTCAATGCCTTAGGTCGCTCGCTTGCTTCCCCTGAGGGATTAGCTCAAGTCAAAGACAGTTTTGCAACACCTGTTGCCCAACTCTTTATATGGACTTTAGCCGGCGCCCTGATATTCCATCTTGTTGCAGGCATCAGACATTTGTTAATGGATGTGCATATTGGCGATTCGCTCAAAGCGGGGCGGTTTGGCGCAAAAATGGTTATCGCTAGCTCGCTTATTATCTTTGTCGCGGCCTTTTGGTACTGGGGGTAACATGTCAAGCGCGAATGGTTCACGAGATTGGTTAATACAACGCTTTACCGCCATTTTCTTAGCTGCGTATACTCTCTTTTTGTTTTTCTTCCTAATTCAACATCCTTCCATTCAATATTCAGATTGGCAGATGTTATTTTCATCACGCTTAATGCAACTTAGCACCTTGTTTGCACTCATTAGCATTGCTTTCCATGCCTGGATTGGGATATGGACAGTGTTAACAGATTATGTCAAACCTTTGTTCCTAAGGTATCTGTTACAAGCTGCGGTAATATTGGTTTTATTCTTTTATGTTGTCTGGGGCATTTTTATATTGTGGGGTAATTAGCGAATGGCTTTTCCTACGCAACGTACGTTTGACGCAGTGATTATAGGTGCAGGTGGTGCAGGCATGCGCGCCTCATTAGAACTGGCAAAAACCGGCAAAAAGGTGGCACTGGTTTCTAAGGTGTTTCCAACTCGCTCACATACCGTGTCGGCGCAAGGCGGTATTACGGTTTCTTTAGGTAACAAGCATGAAGATAATTGGCAATGGCATATGTTTGATACCGTTAAAGGCTCAGATTACCTTGGCGATCAAGATTGTATTGAATATATGTGTCGCGTTGGTCCTGAGGTTATCTACGAATTAGAACATATGGGGCTACCTTTTTCTCGATTCGACAACGGCAAAATATATCAACGCCCCTTCGGGGGGCAATCCAAAAACTTTGGTGGCGAACAAGCTTCGCGCACAGCAGCGGCAGCAGATAGAACTGGCCATGCCCTATTGCACACACTCTTTCAGAAAAATTTAGAAGCTAAAGTAACCGTGTTCAGTGAATGGTATGCACTGGATTTAGTCAAAGCCCACAATGGCGCCGTTGCGGGTGTTACTGTTATGAACATTGAGAATGGTGAAGTGCTGTATATGAACAGTAAAGCCGTCATTCTTGCCACCGGTGGCGCGGGGCAGATATTTCATTCCACCACCAATGCACTCATTAATACCGGTGATGGGGTTGGCATGGCGTTACGTGCCGGCTTCCCAGTTCAAGACATGGAAATGTGGCAATTTCACCCTACAGGTATTGCGGGTGCAGGTGTGTTGGTTACAGAAGGTTGCCGTGGTGAAGGCGGCTATTTGGTGAATAAAAATGGCGAGCGCTTTATGGAGCGCTATGCACCCCATGCTAAAGATCTTGCAGGAAGGGATGTTGTTGCACGCTCCATGGCAATTGAAATTCGTGAAGGAAGAGGCTGTGGTGTGCGGGGTGATCATGTTTTATTAAAATTGGATCATTTAGGCGCAGATGTCATCATGTCACGCCTACCCGGTATTCGCGAACTCTCCATGACCTTTGCGAATGTAGATCCCATAAAAGATCCTATCCCTGTGGTTCCCACTTGCCATTATATGATGGGGGGCATTCCCACCAATGTACACGGGCAGGTTGTAACGGTGAACGCACAAGGGCAAGAATCGATAGTTGATGGTTTATATGCGGTGGGTGAATGTGCTTGCGTTTCTGTGCATGGCTCTAATCGCTTGGGCGGAAACTCTTTGTTAGATTTAGTGGTGTTTGGTAGAGCAGCGGGCATTCATGTTAATGAATTCATTAATCAAGGTATTGAGCCCCAACTTGTTAAGCAAGACAGCATCGAAGCGGCAATGGCAAGACTCACTCGCTGGGATTCCTCGAAAGGGGGAGAAAAAGTTGCCGATATACGACATGAATTAAAGAAAACCATGCAAAATGACTTTAGCGTGTTCAGAACAGAAAAAGTCATGAGTGAAGGGGTGGGCAAACTCAAAGAACTGCGTGAACGCTTAAATCAGGCCACCTTAACGGATAAAAGCAAAGTCTTTAATACAGCACGTGTTGAAGCATTAGAATTAGATAATCTAATGGCGGTTGCTGTAGCCACGGCTACGGCTGCCTTATATCGCAAGGAAAGCCGAGGGGCACATTCAAGAGAGGATTACCCTAAGCGTGACGATCAAAATTGGTTAAAACACTCGCTTTATTTTTCAAATGACAATATGTCTACAAGGGCTGTTAATATGAAACCATTAACCGTGCCACCGTTTGAGCTCAAAGAGAGAGTTTATTAACTAGGGAAAACATATGAGATTTTCAATATACCGCTTTGACCCAGAGAAAGATCAAAAGCCGCGCATGCAAGATTATGAAGTTGATCTTGAAAAAACAGGCGCTGTGATGGTGTTGGATGCTTTGTTAGTTATTAAAGGCCAACAAGACGATACCTTAAGCTTCAGACGCTCTTGTGGGGAAGGGGTATGTGGTTCTGATGGCATGAACATCAACGGGAAAAATGGGTTAGCTTGTATTACCCCAATTCGATCGCTCAATGGCCCTATCGTGTTAAAACCCTTTCCAGGCATGCCGGTTATTAGAGATTTAATTGTCGATATGACACAGTTTTACGCGCAATACGAAAAAGCGCAGCCTTATTTGCAAAACGATCAACCGCCACCAAGCAAAGAACGTTTACAAACGCCTGAGCAACGTGAAAAGCTTGATGGGCTCTATGAGTGTATTATGTGTGGTTGTTGCTCAAGCTCTTGTCCTTCTTATTGGTGGAATCCCGATAAATTCTTGGGCCCGGCCGCGTTACTGCAAGCTTGTCGCTTTATTGAAGATAGCCGCGACACACACACACGCGAACGTTTAGAGCAACTCGATGATGCTTACAGTGTATTTCGTTGTCGCAGCATTATGAATTGCGCAGATGTATGCCCTAAAGGGTTAAACCCAACACAGGCCATCGCGACCATCCGCACAAAAATGCTAGATGAAGATGCCTAGAGAAAATGGAAAAATAGCGTAGCTACACCCTAATTTCTCTACCGGAACTTATTGCTTTCCCACTCTGTCGACACATACATAATAGTTGTGTCAGAGGAGCTGGGAATGCTATTAGCCGCCATTCAAGAAACACCGCTTATCCCAGAGTATGTGAGCGAATTACTCAAAACAGCCTCTGAAGAGGATAAAAGAAATAGCCTTGATTATGCATTAAGAAATAAAAACAGAGCATTACTAGGCTTGTTAATTAGGCAAGGCGTTAAAATTGATATTCCTGATTATGCTGGGCAAACCGTTTTACATCAAGCTGTGCAGATGGGAAACATAGATTTTGTAAAAAAAGTCATTGAGCTTGGCGCAGACAAAGCGGTGCGCGATTACTCGTATGAAAAGCCACTTGACATTGCCCTTAGAGAACGCAACATAGAGATTGTCAAAGTGTTAC
>CAZHSJ010000140.1:0-7196 GCA_964535225.1 Uncultured Candidatus Berkiella sp.
AATGTGCAACCTATATTAGTAGTGAGGCTAAAAAAGCACAAGTTGAACCAAGTAAAGCCTTAGAGGAGCCTGTTGAAGTGCTTGTGAGAGCTCCTTCTAGTGGAATAGAAGAAGATGTTAATGATAACGATATTGTAGAGGTTTCAGCGCATCTTAAGGCGCTTCAAATTAAACAGCCCCAACCAGATGAAGCGCAACCAGAATCGCCTGAACCTAAAGAGCCCCTAAAGCCTAAAAGGTTAACCGCAGCGCTTGGGGTAGCAGCCTTTAAGCCAAGGGAGCTGCATGAAGTGGCATTATCCAACGCGCAATTGAGGCTACAGGAGATATTCTCAAGAAAAGCCTTAACACCTATTCGAAATTTGTTTGATGTGTTACGGGCAAAAGGTATAAAAGCGACACTCACGGGTGGTTTTTTGCGAGATGTTTTGTTAAATAATAGTACATTTCATGATTATGATATTTATGTTCACTGCAGCGTAAAAGACTTTTGTGCACTATTTCCTGGTGCTTATCAACTTGCCCCATTAAAGCGCCCTGAGTTGCTTAGAATACATGAATTAGATGATATGCGGGTATTGCACGATATTGTTTGTAGTGAAAATGGTTGCCCTTATACACCAGACTTTACAGTGAACTCGCTTAGTTTTGATGGTATTACTTTAAGTGATCCTTATAACGCTATTTGCGACTTTGATTCTTTGACCTTTAAGATGGTAGGTGATAGCGAACAGCGGTATAAGGCAGATCCAAGCCTTATATTGCGCAGTATTCGGCTGCTTAATTCTTCGCGGAAATTACTTGAAGAACAGGACGAAAAATGCTTCTTAGACTATGCGCCGCAGGTTACAAGCATTGAAATGGGGCTCTATCTTCCAAACTTGGCTGCACTTTTTTTCCGCTCTTATGAACAGGCCATGTTAAACATCCATACGATCATAAAGAAAAATTTACTCTGTTGCTTGTTACCAGCGCCTTTGTGTAATGAAGAATTTTTTAAAACGCAGATTGAAGGTGGCTACCTACAACATAAAATCAAGGAGCTTTACGCTCAACACACAGTCCATGGTTGCACTTATTTTCATGAAGGGACAAAGTACTATAAGCAGTTATCCTACAGGCTTTTAGCGATATTCCTCATACCTTTTGTGATGAGGCATAACCCAACGTCGCATACTGTGGGTGAGTGTATCAAAAAGGTCGTTGATTATTATTGTGTTCTTTATAAGGGCTTTAATCCAAAAGCTGAAAGTGAGCCCGCAAAGGCTAATGAACTTAAAAGGGATAAAGAGCAAGCCAGTAAAAGATTAATGAATGAGCTCATGCGGATTTATCCAAAAGACTTGTTAGATTTTCAGCAAGCGCAATGGTTTGTTCCTCAAGGTGCGACTTTTACGCCACAGTATCAGCAATTGGCAAGAATAGCGGCAAGTGGGAATGGGGCGGCGAAGTTGCATCAAGTAACGAGCCAGCCAAAATTAAATTGACGAAAGCGCAAAATTGTGTGGTTGCACGCGTTTATAGGGCTTTTTTTGCCGTTGGGTCAGCTGTTTTTGCACATTATCGAAATCATGCGAATGACGTATGGCTTTACATCCCATAAGCATTTATTCTGTTTTTATTAAATTACCATCTTAATGGGGCTAATGATGTCTGAGCCGTTATTTGAAAAGATTGCTGATGCAGTTAAAAAGTTTTTAAATTATTTTTCGCCAAAACCTGCTAATAAGCCTACAAAAGATCCGCTCAAGCAGGCGCAAGCAAAACAGTTCCTAGGATTAGCCTCCATCGCAGGCGCCGTACCCATGTGTGCCTTAAGTGGTCTGTCGCGCGCATTGCCTATGTTGGGATTTGGGTTGTATCAACTCTATAAATCGCGCGAACAGGAACAAAATCCTTCTAAGGCGGCCAAATCCAAGCAAAAAATGAGCCCACGCCATTACCCTAGAGTCCCCTTTTTGAGAAGACCAAGACTTTATTAAAAAAGAGCAGCGAAAGCTGCTTTTTTTTTGTAACCATTTTAAATGGGCTTAGGTCGGCCTCCTAACATTTTATACGAGTGACAGAAATCCTTTGTAAAAGTCCTTTTATCTGGGGGGGCTTGACTGTGGCTGACTTATTCGTTATTGTGTTATTGTATTAGCGCATTACTACATGAGGTCAAAATGAAAGCAAGACTGAACGAACAATCCGAAGAGCCACAGCATCATCTCTATGAGGCGATTTTGGCATTAAAAACAGTTACTGAAGCAAAACAATTTTTTGAGGATTTGTGTACCCCGACAGAGCTACAAGCCTTGGCTGATCGCTGGCTGGTAGTTGAGCCCATAAAAAACGGCGTTCCCTATCGCACCATTTATGAAGAAACCGGTGTGAGTGTAACAACGGTGGGCAGAGTGGCCAGATGTTTAAGTATGGGCACCGGCGGATACAACCTCGTTTATGAGAGATTAAAGAGGAAAAATCATGCCATCAAACGAAAGGCTCACCATAGCCATACAGAAAAAGGGGCGACTTAGCGAACAATCTTTCGGGTTATTACAATCTGCCGGTTTAAATTTATTTCCAACCTCCTCGTTATTTTATACCTCAACCCAGCTTCCTATCGATATTCTCCTCCTGCGGGATGATGATATTCCTAACTTAATCAATCTTAACGTCTGTGACGTGAGTATTGTTGGTGAAAATTGCTTACAAGAAAACGAACCCACCCCCTTTTATTTTGAACGCATAAAAAAATTAGGTTTTGGGCAATGCCGGCTTTCAATCGCTATCCCAAAAAATCAATCAATAACAGATATAAACGAATTACAAAACAAAACCATCGCAACAAGCTATGTTAACTTGCTTGCGCAATTTTTAAACAGGAACAAACTAAACGCTTGCATTGTTAAAGTATCTGGCTCTGTTGAAATTGCACCTCAACTAAATATGGCGGATGCCATTTGCGATCTCGTCGCTACTGGAAAAACGTTAGATGAAAATAATTTAAAAGAAGAAATTGTCATTTTACAAAGCCAAGCGGTAATGTTTAAACAAAAAAATTCGTTAACGCCCATGAAAGAAAAAATTTTAAATTTTTTATTAAACAATCTTGGGGAAGCAAAATGAGAAAAGTATATTGGAATAACTTATCGGAAGAAGATAAATCAACGCTCTTATTGCGTGAACTCCCCATCGAAGATGAAGCACTCACAAAGCAAGTGGCAGAAATCATTCAAAGCGTGAAAACCCAAGGTGATTTAGCTATTAAAGCCTATACTTTGGCCTTTGATAATGTCGTTATCGATAATGTAGTAGTAATGCCTGCAGAATTTGCAAAAGCAGAACGTGAAATATCAAATGAAATGTTGGCTGCAATAGAATTTGCTATAACAAGATTAAGTAATAATGCCAAGGCGCAGATCCCTGAAAATACGGTGGTTCAAACGCAAGATGGGGTGGTATGTGAGCGACAATGGCGAGCAATTCCACGGGTAGGGTTATATGTACCTGCAGGATCAGCAAGCCTTGTTTCTACACTCTTAATGTTGGCGGTTCCCGCTAACCTTGTGGGGTGTGAGCAGGTTGTGCTTTGCACGCCCGTACGAAAAGACGGCTCCATTGCACCTGAAATGTTAGTGGCGGCAAAACAATGTGGTATTCAACAGGTTTTTAAAGTGGGTGGGGCTCAAGCCATTGCCGCCATGGCTTATGGCACGCAAACTATTCCTAAAGTGGATAAAATATTTGGCCCAGGTAACTGCTATGTAACACAAGCTAAAATGCTTTGTGGGCAAACAGCTCAAGGTGCAAGCATGGATCTCCCCGCAGGCCCCTCTGAAATTATGGTGATTGCGGATAAAAATGCCAACGTAGAATTTGTTGCCGCCGATCTACTTTCTCAAGCAGAGCATGATATTGCTTCACAGGTATTTCTTCTATGTGATAATGAAAATTTTATCAACGAGGTAGTTAAGGCGATTGAAGTACAAATTGCGCAACTGCCAAGACGTGCTATCGCCCTAGCAAGTTTGCAAAAAAGTGCTGCCATCGTGGTTGATGATTTAAAGCAAGCCATTGCTATTAGCAATCTATATGCGCCAGAACATCTCAGTTTACAAATTAACAACCCACGAAGCTTTGTAAAAGATATTCAAAATGCAGGTACTGTGTTTCTAGGGCCATGGACAGCAGAAACCTTAGGCGATTATGTTACAGGTGCCAATCATGTATTACCAACTAATGGCAATGCACGATCTTATAGTGGCTTATCTGTGCTTGATTTTATGAAAACGGTGGGTGTGCAAGAAGTTTCAAGAGAAGGGCTCAAAAAACTAGCCCCCTTTGCAACACGTTTTGCGCAATGCGAGGGATTATTTGCTCATGAAAATGCTATTACTATTCGCTTGAATGAGGTAAACAATGAATAATATTGAAGCGCGTATTCGTGATGATCTCAAAGCGTTGCAACCCTATCAGGTTGACAAATCATCAAGTGAACAGATAAGGCTTGATAAAAACGAACTGCCGTGGGATCTGTTGGCAGAAGGTTTGGAGGCTAACCGTTATCCGGTGCTTTGTAAGACGGTTATTCAACGGTTGGCACAATATTACAACGTTGATGCTAATGAGATAGAGCTAACACGTGGCAGTGATGATGGCATCGATTTATTAACCAGGCTGTTTTGTCAACCCTTTCAAGATGAGATTATTACCTGCCCACCCACTTTTTCAATGTATGATTTATGCGCAAAATATCAAGGTATTAAAGTAAAGGAAGTTCCACTTTGTGATGATTATAATAATGCTTTGGATACATTAGCAATTTTAAAATCAGTGAATAAAACGGTTAAACTTATTTATGTTTGCTCGCCAAATAACCCGACAGGCACACTGGTGCCAATAGCTGATATTTTTACCCTGTGCAACACTATCAGCTCAGCCATGATAGTCGTAGATGAAGCCTATATAGAATTTTCTGATGCCACTAGTATGAGCGCCTACATAAAGCAATTTCCTAACCTCGTTGTGCTTCGAACTTTTTCAAAAGCCTTTGGGTTGGCTGCATTTCGCTGTGGTGTTGTGATGGCGAATGAAAAGATTATTTCCTATTTAAAGGCGCTCATGCCCCCATTTGCGATACCACAACCTTCTATGGAGGCAGTTCTTAAGGCATTGACAGTACCGTATTTAGCCAAAATCAAAACCTGTATTTCAATTATTAAAATACAAAGACAACAATTAAGCGCATTTTTGAGTAGTTTGCCCTTTGTTAAAAAAATATGGAATAGTCATGCAAATTTTATTTTAATAGAAGTTGATAATGCACAAGCCATTTTCGCTATTTGCAAACAAAACAACATATTTCTTAAAAGCTTTAATGTTAACAGTAAGCTCAAAAATTGTTTAAGAATAAGCATTGGTACAGATGAGCAAAACCAACAATTAATGCGCGTCTTAAAAAGGGTGGCAATATGATAAAACAACAAAAATATTTGTTTGTAGATAGAGACGGCACCTTGATTTTTGAGCCACCTGATTTTCAAGTGGATGCTATTGAGAAAGTGAAATGGGTCCCAGGTGTAATTCCTGCCTTACTAACGTTGCAAGCCGCTGGTTTTACGTTGGTGATGATAACGAATCAAGATGGTTTAGGGAGCAACACTTTTCCCCGAGATGCATTTGAAGCGCCACAACGATTTATTCTGGAAACGTTATATTCACAAGGCATAAACTTCGAAACTATCCTGATTTGTCCTCACTCAGTAGACGATAATTGTGATTGTCGTAAGCCTAAAGTAGGTTTGGTCATGGACTATCTTATAAATCAATCAATAGATAGAGAAAATTCCTATGTGATTGGCGATAGGGAAACTGATCTACAATTGGCACGTAATATGGGTATAAAAGGATTCTTGATTGATAATGGCACTGTCAGTTGGCAAACCATTGTGACGCAAATTTTGCACAATAACCAAATAGCATCCCTCACGCGAAAAACCAAAGAAACTGATATTAAGGCAAGCATATGTTTGAATAGTGTCGATAACATCATCAATACCGGTATTCCATTTTTTGATCACATGTTAGCACAATTAGCACTACATGGCGGTTTTGGCCTAACCCTTAAGGTAAAAGGTGATTTAGAGGTGGACGATCACCATACCGTAGAAGATACTGCCATTGTGCTGGGCCAAATGCTGAATAAACTTTTAGGTGATAAAAAAGGAATAGCAAGATATGGTTTTGTTTTACCTTTAGATGAAGCCTTGGCGTCAGTTGCGTTAGATTTAAGTGGCCGTAGCTTCTTTACTTTTAAGGGTAAATTTCAACGCGACAAAATTGGTGCCCTTTCTACAGAATGCGTGCCACATTTTTTCGCAACCTTTGCTGAACACTTAAGGGGAGCATTGCATATTCAAGTGACTGGGGAAAATACGCACCATATGATTGAAAGTATGTTCAAAGCTGTGGGGCGCAGTTTGCGTATGGCGATGACCAAAGCAGGAAATGAACTTGCAAGTACTAAGGGTGTTTTATGATAGCGTTGATTGAAGGGTGTGGCGCAAATATAGCCTCAATCCAATACGCCTTAATGCGTTTGGGTGCGCGTTTTACACTAACGCGCGATCCCCAAATTATTTGCCTAGCAACCCACGTAGTTATACCAGGTGTATCCACTGCTAAAACAGCGATGGAAAATTTGTTACAGCACGACTTGGTAGATGTAATTAAAAACTTAAGCACACCCGTGATTGGGATCTGCTCTGGTATGCAAGTTTTATTTGAAAGTAGTGAGGAGGGAAATGTACGAGGACTAGGTATTTTTCCTGGCAAAGTAAAAAAGCTCACCGTGAAGAACGAGACGTTGCCTCATATGGGTTGGAATCAACTTCATAAGGTTAAACCTGAAAACCAATTGCTTCAGGGTATAAGTAATAAGGACTACGTTTATTTTGTTCATAGCTTTGCTGCAAGTCCGAGCGAATATACAGCTGCCATTTGTAAATATGGTGATCCTTTTTCAGCCGTTGTACAAAAGGATAATTTTTATGGAACTCAATTTCATCCTGAAAAGTCAGGTACAGTGGGGTTGAAAATATTACGCAATTTTTTAGATCTGGGAACAATGTATGCAAATTATTCCAGCTATTGATATTAAATCCGGCAAATGCGTTCGCCTTTATCAAGGTAAATTTGAGCAAATTACCGAA
>CAZHSJ010000141.1:0-7062 GCA_964535225.1 Uncultured Candidatus Berkiella sp.
GGGGCAGTACTTCGCGCCTCTGATCCGAAAGCAATTTGCCAACAATTTTTAACGCATTTTGAAAATAAAATGGGTTAAATTCATTAATATTATTTACAAAAATGGTTATTGTGCGATATTCTAAATTTCAGCCATCCTTTTAAAAGCCCTTTATTTGCGGTTAAGTCAGGATGAGATATTAAAATTGATAGAAGATGCTGAACTAACGATGGCCGCAAAACCCAAAGCTAAAAGAACGAAAATGTTAGAAGTTGCTCAAGAGATGGCTCAGGGTAAAGGACTAGAATTGTTGCTTTGTTGCTTTGTTGCTTAAAGCGCCCCTCCTTCAAGTGTTTTTACCTGGAAAATCATAACTTATTGAAACTATTATATATTATATCATTGACTAACTCTAGATATAGAGTTATATTATAAATAGCTCCTAACACGAAGTTAATTTTTATGGTTGATGTACACGATAATAGGCCTTCAGCCTCATTTAACACCCAAAAGCTTGGCCGCGCAGGTTTGGCAGCCTTTTTATCTATCTCTGAAAAGTGGGACTTAAATACGGCGCAACAAACCAGGTTACTCGGGGATCTGCCTGAATCTACTTTTTTCAAATACAAACATTTGGTCAAAGTTAAAAAAGATTTTGAATTAAATAAGGATTTGTTAGAGAGAATTTCTTACATCTTAGGGATTTATAAAGCGCTGCACATTTTATTACCGGATGATACTGCTGCCAATGAATGGATTCATAAGATAAATTCTGCTCCCCTATTTAATAATAGTACTGCGCTGAGTAAGATGTTGGCGGGGAATGTGGTTGATTTAGCGGATGTAAGAAGATTTTTAGATGGTCAAAGAGGCTCGGTCTATTTCTAACTTAGGATCAACAATGGATCTTAATTGGCAGGCGCATTATCGGATTATACCTTCCAAATTTCCACCTATTGATTTTTACGAAAACCTGGTTACGCCTGAATTGATGGAAGAGGTTTTTTATATTGAAAGTCTTACAAATGATAGATTAAGAGACGAGGTTGGAGATATAAGTTTAGTGGCCAAGGAAGATAGGATCTCGGGTGAAGGGGCATCTTGGATAATGGCGTCCTTTACCCATCCTGCTGTCGATGGCAGTAGATTTTCACAAGGGGATTTTGGCATTTATTACGCGGCTAAAGAAATCCACACGGCAATACAAGAAACCATTTATCATACGCAAAAATTTTTAAGCTATACGAATGAGCCAAGTGGTATCCATACCAGAAGAGTGCTAAAGGGAAAAAAAATTGTTAAGCCGTTAGTTGATATTCGCGATAAACAATATGAAGACTTACATCATCCAAACAATTACATTCCAGCAAGGGCATTTGGTCAAACAGTAAAAAAACAAAAAGGTTGGGGTATTGTTTATAATAGCGTGCGTCATAAGGGCGGTGAATGTATTGCTATTTTTCGCCCCAGTGCTATTGCGTTGCCGATTGTCCAAACCAAACATTTGCAGTATATATGGGATGGTAAAAAAATTACCCACGTCGTTGAGCTTAAAGAAGTGATCATGGAATGATAAAAGCTATTTCATGAGCTCTCTACCAATAATTAACCGCTGAATATCGCTGGTGCCCTCATATATAGTGGTGACGCGCACATCGCGATAGATTCTCTCAAGGGCAAAGTCTTGTAAATAACCATAACCACCAAATATTTGTATGGCGTCTTTGCACACTTTTTCGGCCATTTCGCTGGCAAACAGTTTTGCCATGGACGCTTCTTTAATGCAGGGTATGCCTTGATCTTTTAATGTGGCGGCATGATAAAGCAATTGTGTGGCAGCATTCAGTTGTGTGGCCATATCAGCTAATCTAAAACTTATTGCTTCATGTTCATACAAAAATTTTCCAAAGGTTTTACGCTCTTTAGTATATTGAATGCTCAAATCTAAGGCTTCGCTTGCCATCCCAACGGCTTGTGCTGCAATCCCTAAGCGGCCTGTTTCTAAATTGCTTAAGGCAATTTTATAACCTTCGCCTAAATGGCCTAAAAGATTTTCTTGCGGCAAAATAAGATCATCAAACACAATTTGCGCAATTTCAGAGGCGTGTTGCCCCATTTTGTGTTCAATTTTTGCAACGGTATAACCTTTAGTCTTAGTGGGAACAATAAAAGCGCTGATCCCTTTGGATTGTTGGGTAGGATCAGTTTTTGCAAACACAATGGCAATATCTGCGTTTTTGCCAGAAGTAACAAATTGTTTTACCCCATTTAACACAAAATGATCGCCCTGTTTAACGGCTTTGGTTTGAATATTGGCCGCATCAGAGCCCGCTTGAGGTTCACTTAAACAAAAGGCGCCTAATAGTTCGCCCTTTGCCATGGGTGTTAAATATTTTTCTTTTTGTTCTTGAGTGCCAAAATTTAAAATAGGAAGACTAGCAAGGCTGTTGTGTACACTCACAATGGTAGATATCGCACCATCGGCTTTTGCAAGCTCAATTAAAACTAACACATAATCAAGGTAAGTAATTTCCGAACCCTTAAATTGCCCCGGGACAAGCATTCCCATAAAACCTTGTTCGCTAAGGGCCTGTATTGCCTCTTTAGGAAAAAGGTTGTCCTTTGCCCAACTTTGTGAAAAAGGCCTGATAACTTTATTAGCAAGTGATCGGATAGTTTCTTGAATTAATCTTTGCTCTTGCGTTAGAAGCATAAATAACATCCTGTTATAAGCGAATAGATAATAACTAAACTTTCTCCCTGGATTTAAAGGTATAAATACAGGCAAATCAAGAAGATATCAGCCCAAGAGATTATTTTTGGAGCGACTCGTGTGCAGGGATGCACACGGATGGCCAAGGAGGGCCTCACTTGGAGCATAAAAAATGATCTCTTGGGCTGATATGGACATGATTTAAGGTTACGGACAAAGAAGGAGCCTGTTAAAATGCGGCATGAAAAGATCTACCGTTAATTGCCAACTCGACGGTCATTAGAAAGGAGACTAAATGAGTCAAGAGTCCAAGATTGTTGCCCACTTTGATATCCCTTATTTTCGGTATCTCAATCCCCAAGGGGAGCCAGAACTTGCGCTTCCAGGGTTTGCTCGTGATGAAAAAACCGTAATTGAACTTTATCGCATGATGATGCTCACGCGCTTGTTTGATAAAAAAGCCGTTGCTTTACAACGTACCGGCAAATTAGGCACTTACCCGTCAACACTCGGTCAAGAAGCCATTGGCGTTGGTATGGGCGCTGCCATGGCTAAAGATGATGTGCTTTGTCCTTATTATCGGGAATATGGCGCGCAATTTTGGCGCGGCGTTAACATGGAAGAAATATTATTGTATTGGGGCGGCGATGAAAGAGGCAGCGATTTTGCCAACAACCCTTATGATTTTCCGATCTGCGTCCCTATTGCGAGTCAAACGTTACATGCGGTGGGTGTTGCCAGTGCCATGAAATACAAAAAAGAATCCCGTGTGGTTGTAACGACAATCGGTGATGGGGGTACATCACGAGGCGACTTTTACGAGGCCATTAACGTTGCCGGTGCTTGGGAGCTGCCAGTGGTATTTGTGATTAATAATAATCAATGGGCAATTTCGGTGCCACGTTCTGAACAAACCAAAGCGCAGACTTTAGCGCAAAAAGCCATCGCTGCTGGTTTAGAAGGGTTGCAAATTGATGGCAATGATATTTTTGCGGTTAAAGATGCCATTGAAAAAGCAATACAAAAAGCACGAGCCGGGAAAGGCGCTACCGTGATTGAAGCCTTGAGTTATCGTATGGGCGATCATACCACCGCGGACGATGCAAGCCGTTATCGAAGCCAGGATGAACTTAAAGACAATGAAAAAAAGGATCCCATCCTTCGCCTTCGGCTGTACATGCAAAATAACAAAATGTGGGATGATTCTAAAGAGGCTGCTTTAATTGAAACACTATCAAAAGAAGTAAACGATGCTGTTGAACGTTACGAAAATATCCCCATGCCTAAACCCGAATCGATGTTTGATTATCTTTATGCCACGTTGCCTACTGCGTATAAAGCGCAACGTGACGCACTGATAAAGGAAGGTGCAAAATGAGCGCAATTACCTTAATTGAAGCGGTTACCCAAGCGCTTGCCTATGAGCTGGAACATGATAAAGATGTTGTTGTGTTTGGCGAAGATGTGGGGGGTAATGGTGGTGTTTTTCGAGCAACGGAAGGGTTACAAAAGCGCTTTGGAAAAGACAGAGTGCGCGACACCCCCTTAGCAGAAAATATGATTGCCGGTTTAGCGATTGGCATGGCATCACAAGGCTTAAAGCCGGTTGCTGAAATTCAATTTATGGATTTTATTTGTGCAGGGATTGATCAAATTCTCTCTCACGGTTCAAGATTACGTAACCGTACCCGGGGCCGTTTATCTTGCCCGATGGTTATTCGTACGCCTTCTGGTGGGGGTATTAGAGCGCCTGAACATCATTCCGATAGTATGGAAGCGTTGTTTTCACAAATTCCAGGTCTGCGTGTGGTAATACCTTCTTCGCCCAGTCGGGCCTATGGATTGCTCTTAGCAGCTATTCGCGATCCTGATCCGGTGATCTTTATGGAGCCTAAACGCATTTATCGTATTGCCAAAGAAATGGTGCCAGATGATGGCGAGGCATTACCATTAGATGTGTGCTTTGTGCTGCGCGAAGGGAAAGATATAACGTTGGTAACCTGGGGTGCCATGGTGCATGAAACCTTACTGGTCGCAGATAAATTAGCGGCCAACGGGATTGAGGCAGAAGTGATTGATGTTGCCACAGCTAAACCCTTAGACTTTGAAACAATTTTGCATTCTGTTGAAAAAACAGGGCGTTGTGTGATTATTCAAGAAGCGAATCCTACCTGTTCTTTAAGTGCGGACATAGCCGCTTTATTAGCAGAACATGCCTTAACCTCCTTAATGGCGCCGATTAAACGGGTGACAGGTTATGACACGGTCATGCCATTGTACCGCTTAGAAAAATTATTTATTCCCAGTGAAAAACGCATTTTAGATGCGGTCAATCAAGTATTGGAGTATACATGAAAACATTTCATTTACCGGATTTAGGGGAAGGGCTGCCAGATGGAGAAATTACAAAATGGCATGTGAACATCGGCGATAGCGTTAAAGCCGATGATCCCTTAGTTTCCATTGAAACGGCTAAAGCTGTTGTGGAAGTTCCCTCGCCATTCACGGGCAAAATTGCTAAGCTTTATGGCAAAGAAGGGGATATTATCCCAACGGGTTCTCCCTTAGTGGATATTGAAAGTGAAGATAAAAAGGATACGGGAACGGTCGCCGGTGAAATTAAAGTTGGCGATGATATTATTTCAGAGCGGCCATCCACTGTTGCAGGAAGAGCGGGTATCAAAGTGCTACCTGCTGTACGTGCTTTGGCTAAAAAACTCAACGTTGATTTGAGTATGATAAGCCCCTCTGGTTTGGATGGCACAATTACCGCCGATGATGTTAAAAATGCGGCGCAATCTTTAAGTGAAGCAGGGCCCATTGAGCCGTTAAAAGGCGTAAGGCGCGCTATGGCCATTGCAATGAGCCAATCACATAGCGAAGTCGTGCCAGTGACCATTTCAGATGATGTTGATATTACCTCTTGGGTAAAAGAAAAAGATTTCACCGTGCGCGTTATTCTGGCCATGGTGAAAGCGGCTAAAGAAGAACCTTCCTTAAATGCTTGGTATGATGGAAAAGCCATGGGAAGACGACTACAAAGTAGCGTTAACATTGGTCTTGCGATGGATAGCCATGATGGATTATTTGTGCCCGTGATTAAAGAGGCGCAAGAAAAATCGCCACAAGCGCTTCGCAGTGAAATTGAAAAATACAAAGCAGAAGTAAAAAATCGCACAATTTCGCCACAAAACCTACAAGGCGCCACGATGGTGCTTTCTAATTTTGGAAAATTTGCTGGCCGCTACGCTAACCCTATCATTGTGGTCCCGACGGTTGCTATTTTAGGCGTGGGGGCATTACGTGAAGAAATAAGACCCATCAATGGTGAACCCAAAATACGCGCTATTTTACCGTTATCGTTGTCTTTTGATCATCGTGCGGTGACAGGAGGAGAGGCAACGCGCTTTTTGGCAACAATAATTGCTTCCTTGCAATAAATTCCTTTGCTAGTGCCGGCATGTTGCGCATGCCGGGCGCTTTTTATCGACAAGGAACAGGATTTGCGTTATAGAGATTATTGTCATACGCAATTACTTCTTTAAGGCTCACACCTGCAGCAAACATATTGTAATAACTCTCTGCTAAGGTTACTCTACCATCAAAAAGTTTTTGGTTTTCTGCTTCAAGAATGCTATAGCTCGCAGCTGAAATGCCTGCAGAAGACACGTTAACGCAAACGCCATCGATATGCAGCGTTGCGCCATTGATTTGTTGTGCTTCAGTTAAAGTGATTGCTCTCATAAAAACTCCTAAAAATGATATATTTGCTGGTATTGTCAGCATAAATGAGCAAAGCGCTCATTTGTTGAGAACGGATTATATCACTTGTCATAAGCTAGGCAAGTAAAAAAGAACGTGAAATACAAGTAAATTCCAATAAAAAAACAGTGAAAGCGCACGAGTTCTTAGGTTTGAGTCACAAAGCATACCCCCGTGTTTAGTGGAAGTACCTACACCTATTTAAGGAAAGTTATATTGTAAGCTAGCCTTGGGCTAATTCACATTTTCTTTTTGTTTTTGCTTTTCGGTGAAAGCTGAGGAGACGCTTCGCTTTGTGCCGCAGTAGCGCTTTTTGAACTTTGAAGGAGTGGTTTGCGCCGTGGTGATGGGCTACGCTGTGGTGAAACAACAGCCCACTCATCAATTTTTTCATTTTCGAGCGATTCTTTCATTATTTTTTCATGGGCAGCTTTGAATAGTTCGCTAGACGTGTGCGTTTTTAACACCTCAATAAGGTGTGGCGCAGTCTTAATGGCCCATTCTAAGTCCGTATAGCCGTTCGCTCTTTTAGTGTTAAAATCGAAGATATGATCAAGACGCCATCCTTTTTTCCAATGTTCCTTAATTTGTGAAAATAGACCTTCAAT
>CAZHSJ010000142.1:0-6914 GCA_964535225.1 Uncultured Candidatus Berkiella sp.
TCAATAAATATACGTCACTAACGCCGATAAGGGGAGCTTTTGTCTTGGTTTGTGTTATTTTCTCTTCCTCAAGGAATAGCTCGCATTAGTCTTTGGCTTGTATGGCGCAGGATGTTTCTTTTTAGCTGAACCATAAACAAAATAAATGTCTTTCCCTATGTGCGTTTTTAAGCGATTTTCCATTTGAGACAATACGGCATTCATTTTTGAAAAATCTTTGCGACAGGCTTTATCATGAACATGGGGATCGTTTAACGTAATTGAGCCAAAATCACCTAAATAAAAGATAGTTTTGGGATGCTCTCCAATATAATAAATATTTTTAGGGGAGAGATCATTATGCGTTATACCCTTTTCATGCAACAACGCAAGGCTTTCGGTTAAGGTCTTTTGTAATTTCGCAATAATAAGTTCATTAAAGCGCTTCTGATAAAGATCTTCAAGGGTTCCATCATACCGCGGTAATTTAAAAACAACATTATCTTCTAACAAATTCCCATAAATACTGTAGTGTTTTCTATAAAATTTTTCGTTCATTTTAGAAATGTTAGGGTCTTGTAATTTAGCAATTGGCTTGTTCATTGCGGCTAATTTGGGGATATGAAAAGGTAAATTCTTAGGCACAGGATCAAAGGCTTCTCTTAATAATTCAAACTTCTTAGCAACTTGATAGCGCGTAACCACTAAAACTTCTTTATGCCCATTATCTAATACAACGGATTGGTCACCTGTCCCCACAATAGCCCGTTTTCTTGGGGAAGGGGGAGGCAGCTTTTGGGCGCTTTCTGCTAATTTTGCTTTCGTTGGACTATGGGAGAGGTATTTGTCTGCCTCTGGTGTCGGCTTTTTTGATACTTCTTTAGTTGGAGAACCCAGTTTACTATGACCTGTCATGACTTCCCCCTACAACCTATAAACAAATTCTACCACCTAGCGTAGTTAGAAAGTAGAATTGTTTTTTAATTTGTCATAAAAAATATTATTTAGGTAGCGAATTAACACTATTCTTATGCAAGATCCTGTCTATTATTTAAGGGCACAATATAAAGTTGCGCTGTTTCCAAGCGAACGCGCTCTTGGGTTAACGTATCAATCAGCTCCATACCTGGCATGCCATGGGTAATAAAAATAACATGACCTTCTTTGTGCTTTTTTTCAATTTCATCATAAATCGCTAAAACACGTTTGCGCACATCCTCGTTAGACTCACCTTTATAGGATTTAGCCTCATTAGGCCCAACAAACCAGGCGTCTTTCGTGAGAGAATCTTTAAATAACCCCTCTCTCTCCCCCGCTTGCGTTTCTATTAAGCGTTGATCAATATGTATTTTATCTGGGCTAAAAACACCTATATCAGAAATAATATGTGCAGATTCAATTGCTCTAGGCAGGGGCGAAACATAAACAGCAGCAATGGTACGGTTATCAAAACCATAGGTAAGTAGCATTTCAGCCGCCTTTTTAACTTGCTCTTGCCCCTTATCTGTTAAATGTGACGGCTTATAGTGGGGGTGCTTAGGATTAGAGTTATAAAAGTGTGTAACGTTATGCTCTCCTTCACCATGACGCACAATAATTAAATGGCGCTCTTGCAAGGCAGCGGCGGATTGCGTAATAACCATTAACAAAGCCCCTACCATCCATTTATTTATTTTCATTTTGATCTCCTTCCCTTTAATAAGGCTTAAATTTTACAATGAAGGTATAATGATTGATATTGTCATGATTTTAAGTAAAATCAATCTAATCTACTAGCATATGTTATTTAGAATAATAACAAATTAGGTGAATCCATGAGATTATCCTCAGCGCTTTATGGTTCTTTCGTTATTGCCCTCTATTTGAGTTCCCCGCTATCTTATGCCGTGGAATTTCAAAAATACACTAAAGATCTCCAAATTGAAGACTCAAGCGAAACCTCAAGAAAAACCTTGCTCGGTATTATAGATAGTTGTGGTAACACAACGCGCTTAGATGACGCTTGCATGGTTGAAGGTTTAGAGAGAGTCTCTAAAGAAGAAAACAACATAGAAGCGCGATTTATTTTAAATCAATACAATAAGGCTATTTCAGAGGGTAATTTTAATAAACCCGAATGCCAAACAGAAAGTCACACTCAAGCTAACTTAACGATTGGCCATTGTATTTTATTATTTAATAGCTACATGCTAGAAAACTACGAAAAAAACGACGCCATTTCCCGTTATGAAATGTGCCTTCAAGGTGGCATGATGGGGCTTGCTTACCATGGTAACCTAGCAGCCCAATATATGCTTTCTGAAATTTATCATGATAAGCAGCAAGATACGCAAGGCATTACTTGGACTGAGTCATTAAAAACCAAGAAAGATACTGAAGAATACGACATTCTCATGAAGTGTTATGGATCATTCCTTTCACTAGGCTAAGAACTTAAGGCCCTTTCTTTGCTTTACCTTTAGGCTTAGGTTTGGCCTTGCTCTCTTTTGTTTCTCCCTTCATTATCATTGTCACATGCGAATTGACATCAAAGGGTTCTTTTGATTTTAAATCATATCGACTAACTTTAGATACATCAAAATGATGTTCATGTAACACTTTCATATAACTAAGTGCATCTGTTAAGGATAAAGCTTCGATTTCATAATATAGGTCAACATCCGTTTCCTGATCGAAACGACTTGATGCCTCAATAAGCTTAGGTATTGAAGGGCCTGTGAATTTAATTTCATTTTTCCTTTTATAAATGGTAACCGCCTCTTGCGCGTTATTTTTATTTATAAAGGTTAATTTTGTACCAGAATCAGAGAACTTCCAAGAGTGAGAAGGAAAAACGTGAAGTAACAGTTTCTTAAGCCTCATGATGTTATTGAACATCTTTTGGCGATGATAGGCATCCTCTTGGCTTTTTTCTCTTTGCTCAGGCGAAAGAAAACTCAAATCATACTCTTGAGACAATTTAATCTTAAGCGCGGGTAATACCGGCTTTTCATATATCAGAGGTTGTTCAAACTCGTGCTCTCTCATCAACGTTCCCTAAATAAGGGTACATGTTTGATTGATTGACAAGAAAGCGTAACGTTAAGTTCCTAATTATAGGTGTAACTACCCATAATTTATTCTTTGACTAGCCCTTTCAGGTAAGGACTTGGTCTCACTAGGTAAAGATCTGTGGCTTGCAAGCCAGGTTAAGGTTTTTGCTGTTGCGACAGGTAAAGCCAAGGGAACCGCCGCCTGACACACCCCAAGGGCAGCCGAGTAAACACCAACCCCTGAATAAACAGCAGAGCCTAAGGTTAATACCCGAGAAAAAGTCACCAATAACCCTTGAAGCTTTCCCAAAGAAAGACTTAAATTCATCCCCCAAACAATATAACCCGTTTCAGGATTATCAATAACAACCTCGGTATGATCACGGCTAATTCTTTGATTCAACTTAACCTGTTTAAATTCAGGGTAAACACTCACCTTGGCAAGCGCTGCGGCTGCTTTTTGTTTTTGCTCTAAGGGATAATGCTCAAACATGTCTTGCCATTGCTTTGCTATTTTTGCTCTTAAGGCGGGATGACATTTTACAAAAGCAATACTTACTTCTAAAAAACATTCACTATTGTAGAGATCTGCCAAAATAAGAAAGGCAATGTCACTGTCCTTTTGTCCTAATTGAATGATATCCCAAGAAGGAAAGTCGGCACATTGTTTCAAAAAGGGTGATAAATATAAATAATTTTGCGACACGCCTGCACTTTGCAACGCACTAAAGGAAAAATTATTTTGAAAGGGATCTGCTAAATGATGCGCCCTCAAGTAACGTCGAATAAGGGCTACCAAAACCAGTCGATACTGATTTACCTCTTTGCCATAGTCTAATAAATCATCTCTATCCAGATGGATTGCATAATCTATATCACAGACAAAATATTCTTGAACTAACCTTAGGGCCCGTTGTGTTTTGTTATCCTTGATTTGATAATGGTATAAATTACTTTTTGCTACTTTCCATAAATTTTTAATCGCTAAGGTATTCAACTTTGGCTTTATTTTACTCAGTTTATGCTCTATATAATGCCGTTGTGATTGGGTTGCTTTTTTTCGCATGAGCAGCAAATTGCCTAATAGCAACGCCGCATCTAAGGGCGATAAAGACAAACCCTCCTTAAAATAATTTTTTACTTTTTTACAATGCGCAATAATAGTGCTTAATTGCATGGTATCAAACCCTTAACTTCATTGGTTTACCTTGACTTAAAGACATTTTTTCTCGTTGTTGTGCATGAACTGTTGATTTAAACGATAATGGTTTTTTATCAGTTTGATGACGAGCGCGGTATTTTTCCACCAACCCCTCATTATCAAAAGCATGACCAAAACAAGCTTGCAAAAATTTCTCCATATTCAAAGAGGGTTCATTAAATTGACGGCTCGTTTTAACTTGCATTTCAAAATCAAATGCCGATATATTCTCCAATAAACGGTAATTATGAAACAATTCACTATCTATAGCATGAAAAAAATCGTTTTGTAATTTTTCTACATTATCCAAAATCCATTGCAGTCTTTTCATGGCTATATCACAGATCACACGGGTTTTATCACTTTTAGGTATAAATTTTAACAAACGATATGCATAAGGGTTATCGCCCTGGTATTGCTCCAAATAAACTCTTACTTTATTTTCCCGCCGAATAATAAGAGGTGATTTTTGATGAGCATACGCATATACCTCCATTGCATCTAAAACCTCATAGTACTGCGCAAGCAGATCTTCTGGTATTGCTTCTATAACGTGGATATCACAGGAACCATGAGCAAACAACGTGGAAACAACTTTTTGTGCCTTTGTTATAAGGGGTTGATGCTGTTCATACCATTCTTTAATGAAATAACGCTGTTCCTGCCCCAATACTTTTGCATGAATAGCATATCGATGTGTTAGCGTATGATAGACAAGCCATTGTACATTTTTTAAAACTAATTCAGCGCAGGAAGGAAATAAATGCAACAAATCCGCTTTTAAATCAACAAGCTCATATTCTCCCTTTCCGATAAGAAAGTCATTTATTCGTAAAGCAATACGTTTTTTGGTCTCCTCTTCAATAAAGGCATTCAGCAATATTCTCCAACCATTTACCATATCTTTTCTTAACGCAAAGGTCCCCCATGGATGCCTGGTTGATTTTTTAGCCTTATGCGCCAAACTTTCTACATCAATTTGCTTTTGCCATAACATGAGGATATTGGTATTTTGCTTAAATTCCTGTTTCGCACTCACACTCCCGTATCTGTTCACCAGGGTTGCTAACTTTGATATTTGTATTTTTGGCAACTGTACCGTCAGTTTATCGTTGCTTAGATCATGACAAAGCAGCATCATTTCATGCCCTATTTCATTGGCAATATGCGCACTAAGTCCTTGTAACCTCGCCTCAATTAATTTATCTTGTTCAATCAATTTCTGCTTGGTATCTTCAATAGCCTGGCTTAAACCTTGCGGAATAATCCGCTTTTTCCATGATTGAACGGCCTCAAGTGAGCTTAAACTCTCTCCTAATCGTTGTTGCATAGATTCAGCGCTATCCACTAACGCTTTCATATCAAAATGGGATACATCAACTATCGCATGGCTTACTCTGTTAGCAATAAAATAAGCACTACTTTCAAGCACAATTAATGAATCTATTAAATGCTGATTAACATCTGAATACAAATACTGAGCAAAAATTTGCTTAATTGAATTATATTGGGTAGCTATATATAGCCATAAGGGTAACAAGGCTACTGTGTAAAACAAGATAGAGAGTATTGTATTAACGCTTGATGGGGTTAACAATATTAGTAAAAATGGCAACAAGAGTTGGCTTAAATAACCATAAAGCATAAATGAACTTGCAAACAGTAGGGCCGCCCCCAATAAAAACACGCCATGGAACAGTTTGCCCATCCCCAAGGCCATGAGAAATGCTTGAATTGGCACCATCCATCGCACAACGAAATCTAATGGGTGTTCATTCACTTTATATAAAAATAGCTTTCGTAATGCCTGTTCATTTTTAATGCGTTTAAGTGTCTGGTAAACAAACAGTGCACTTTGCTTTAATTTCGCTATCACTATTGATTTATCTAAAAACGTATTTATTCTTTTCTTTCTAATTGGGGTGATAATGGTTTTTAATTTATGCTCTTCAATTTCACCCTGCAAGAGATCATAAATGGTTAATCTATCATCATCACTAATATAACTCTCTTCTTGAACAGGAAGTACATTCTCACTATTTTTTTGAAGCAAATTAACCTGTTTGCACAGCTGGTTTAGGGCATCGTCATGGTAATAAGTGCCATTAAATTGCTTATACAAATTACATCGAAGGAGCATCGCTTGTTGTATTGCTACTTTTATTTTTTTTACTGTAATGATATCGCGCTTGATCTGCCCTAACAACGCTGCTTTTTGTTCTCTCACTGTTTGGGGCAACCACCATGGATTTGTTTGATTTAGCGCTTGTTCACAAAATTCATAATACCTTATCAAGCTTCTTATATTATCAACATAGACAGCAATGAGCGCTGTTGTGTTCATATGCGCCAGGGGTTTTATTTTCAGCCAATAAGCCTTAAGCGCTTTTGCCTTATCAGGCTCATTTTGTGCAATTAAATTAGTCCAAAATTTTTCGTCATTTAACTGAAGGTAAATTTTTGGTATTTTTACTATTTTGGTTATTTCATTGATATGAACATTGAGTTGTTTAACAGGCAAGGCTGGATAAAGTACTCGTAATATAATGGGTAACTTAATGTGGGCAATGTGATTTAGCATAGTAAATTGAACTAACTCCCTGTTCTGTCTACTCATTCGCAATCCTAAAAAATATTCATTCGTAAATCAATTGCCAAAATTTTAGCTTGTTTTGATCATTTTGCTTATTTTAGCTAAGATT
>CAZHSJ010000143.1:0-6869 GCA_964535225.1 Uncultured Candidatus Berkiella sp.
CACTAATGTTAATACTCTCACTGGTACTGGTAACTAGTTGAACTGACGATTTATAAACTTTATCTAAAGCCAATCCTGCATTCATTTGAAAATAGCTAAAATCAGCAGCTGCACTATTTACGGTTTTACTGAGTTGTATATTTCTACCATCTTGGGCAACTAAGGTAATGTGCAAATTACCATCGCCTGTTGCGGTAATACCCGTTTGCGCAGATAGCGCGTTTATGTCTTGCAGTAGCGTTTGCTCATCCGCGCCTGTTGAAATAACATTAATACCATTAATACTAAAATTACCTGCAACTAACGCACCTGGTGTAAAAGCGCCCAAGTAAGCCACATTTGCTTGAGGAATTGCCATAACGCCGTGTGCTGAAATCTGTGAATTTATCGCCTTAGCAATAGCAATGGCACTTGCCTGTGCATCTGTGGTTGAAACAGTATCATCACCCACAACGGTTGATCGAATAGTTGAATTATTAATAACTAAAGCACCACTTAGCAGCGGGTTTAAGGTACCCGCATTAACTTGCCCTGAAGGTGCTGAATAGGTTTCTGGTGCCTGATTCGAAGTAAGAAAAGGCGCTATTGAAACACCAAACACCCCGTTGCCTGAATTGTTGGCATTAGCTGTTACCCTATTTAATCTAGCAGAAGAATCGTTTGGATCATTAAACAAATTTCCACCAAGATTACCGTTTAGATCGATGCCTTTTGTATGCTGCGCATTAAATGTAGATTCAACAGCAAGGGCTATTCTACCTAAAGAATTTAGGGCTTGCGGTAACACATTTTCACGAACCGTTAATAATCCACCTATTTTACCATTTTGAAAACTAGCATTGATATTTTGAAATACAGCGCCATCGGATATCACAATATCCGTTTTCATTGCATCCAAATTATTTGGACGAGTTGTTAAGTTGGTTGCCTTTGTCCCAATAACCAGTGTTTGCCCATTACCTATAAAAACGTTTATTGATCCATCTGACTGCTCTGTTGTAGAAACACCTACATATTCTGATAATCTTTGCAATAATAATTCGCGTTGATCTAATAAATCATTTGGCGCTGAAGCATACGATAATGTTCCTAAATTTTGAATTTTGAGATTTATATCAGCAACTTGTCCAATGAGAATATTCATGTTTTGAACACTTTCAGTAATACGTGCATTAATGACTTCATATTGTTTTGTTATGTTTTTATTTAATTCGTTGAATTTAGTTTGCAATACTTGTGTTTGGGCAACAAATATTTGCCGCTCTGGCAAGGAACCTGGGTTGTTATTCACATTTTGTAAAGCGTTAAACACGGAATTTAGTGCTTCGCTTATTCCCAAACTAGGATCTGAAAGTAAATTATCAAGCTGGGAAACAATATCTGAATACGCTTTAGCATCGCTTAAATAGGTTTGTTGCGCACGAAGGGATTGAATAATAAATTCATCGACAATTCTTTCAGTACCAACCGTATTTACACCTGAGCCGACAAACGCATTACCAACTTGCACTGATGGCAGTGATTCTTGCAAGTTAACTTGGCGGTTATATCCTGGTGTACTTGCATTCGCAATATTATTGGAAATAGTATCCAACCCTTTTTGTGCGGTTAGAAGCCCAGATGTACCAATCGATAATAACTCTGCCATTTCATTATTCCATTAATTAACTTTTAGTGAATTTTTCATATATTGACATTATTTTGTCAACATATTTTGGATCAGTTGCGTAGCCTGCTTGATGTAATTCTGTTAAATAGGCTTTTGGATCATGCACATTAGCTAACGCTTTTTCATAACGCTTATGTTGGAGTAAGTTTGCATAGTCCAAGAAACTATCTAGGTAGGAACTATAGGCTTTAAAGTTAGCCTTTATTTTTTGTGCTTCGTTTTCAATGAATTCAACAGTGCTAGCAAGCACCTTTTCGCCTTCCCACTTCTTATCTGCTTTAACGTTAAACAGGTTATAAGAACTTTCCCCAGATCTGTTTGCTAAAATATGCTTACCCCACCCTGTTTCCAACGCAGCTTGCGCCAATAGCACTTTAGGATCAACACCAATCATTTTTGCGGCATACTGAGCGTGAGGCAGCAAAACATGTATAAAATCTTGAATGCTTTCTATTGAAGGTGTTGACGTTATATCAATTTCTTGTTGTGACTCATTTGTAGATTCTACGGCTATAGAGGGTTGTACATTTATTTCCACTGATTGCGATGGTTGGATTGTTGGCGCCGCGGTAGGCGTGTTTTTGAATTGTTTAATTTTTGCTTGCTCAAGCTGTGTATCACCCACATTGCCTTTGAGTTGCTTGTAAATAACATCAGCCAACCCAACGCCACCTGATTTAGCTAACGTAAGTGCGAGCTGTTGATCAAACATTTGTTGATAGAAATCTTCTTGTTCACGATTATATAGATCAGATTTTAAGGCTGCATCAGCTTGGTGCATAGTTTTTAACACCAATTCTAAAAAAACTGATTCTAGTTGTTTTGCAACTACTTTAAGCTGCTCATCCTTATTATCAGAATTGGTTTTCAATTTTGACATGGAAGTCATATCAAAATAGTTAAAGGTTTTTACATAACTGCTATCCATAACCATCCTATATAATTTCTAAATCTGCATTGAGCGCTCCTGCTTGCTTAAGCGCTTCTAAAATGGCCATGAGATCACCTGGCGCCGTACCCACTTTATTAACTGCAGACACAATGGTTTCCAGTGAAACTGCTTTAAGTAAAAACATGCGTGCATCAGCCTGATTAACGGCCACATCAGATTTTGGCGTAATAGCGGTAACACCACCAGAGAGAGGCTGCGGTTGCGACACATTGATTTGTTCTGTTACCGTAACTATTAAATTACCATGTGATATGGCAGCCGGCCCTACGGTGACATGTTTACCAATCACAATGGTACCTGTTCTTGAGTTAGCAACAATGCGAGCGCGATTTTCACCTGGTGTAAATTCAAGTACTTCAATAGCTGAAACAATAGCGACCTTATCGCTCAATTCGGGCGGCATATGTACTTTAACAGACGTTGCATCAATGGGAGATGCAATACCACTGCCCATGGCCTGGTTTATGGTTTCAGACATTCTTCTTGCTGTGGTAAAATCTGCGCGATTTAAATTTAAAATCATGATATCGCTATGCGCAAAAGGCGTTGGGATCCCTCTTTCTACAATGGCGCCATTAGGAATGCGACCAACCACGGGAATATTGACGGTAATTTTTGAACCATCCGCCCCTTCTGCGGAAAAGCCCCCCACAATAAGATCACCTTGAGCAACAGCATAAACATTACCATCGGCACCTTTTAATGGGGCTAACAGTAATGAGCCGCCTCGTAAGCTTTTGGCATCGCCAATGGATGACACCGTTACGTCGATACGTTGACCTGGTTTAGAAAAGGCAGGTAATTCAGCATGTAATGCAACCGCAGCCACATTTTTAATATTGGGTTGAATGTTAGGCGGAATGGTTACCCCTAAATTATTTAACATGTTTTTAAAGGATTGTTTCGTGAAAATTTCCTTATCGCCTGTCCCATCTAACCCTACCACCAAGCCATAACCCACCAATTGATTACTTCTGATCCCTTGAATGCTCACGAGATCTTTAATTCGCTCTGCGTTAACGCTAGCACTAATTAAACTGATGATGAGAAAAAGATATAGTTTTTTAATCATGTTAAATAGGCCACCATGGACTTGCGAATACCTTCATTAACCAACCAGGTTTGCTGGAGTTAGCAAATGAACCTCTTCCAGAATAAGTGATTCTGGCGTCGGCTATTCGGTTGGAATCTATTTGGTTATCAGGGCTAATATCTTCATTTCGGATAATCCCTGAGACCCGCACAAATTCATCACCATCGTTAATGGTGATCCATTTTTCGCCACGTACGTGTAAATTGCCATTGGAATACACTTTAGTTACCACAACGGTAATGGTACCAATTAACTGATTTTCTTGTTTAGCATCTGCTGTGCCAGTAAATTTGGTATCGCCATTGATTGTTGTGCTTAAACCTAAGTTATCTGTTGTTTGTAATGGTATAGGCAATTGTTTTGGAAAATCCCACTTGGCTGCTGTACCAAAAATGGTAGGTTCTGGTAATGTTTCTTGTGATTGCTTTTCAAATTTGCTGTTAGACACCTTAGAAGCATTCGTTTTTTCTGTTAACACGACGGTGATAATGTCCCCAACCTTTCGTGCTTTGATATCTTCATAAAGCGAAATTCCCTGTTTAGGAAAATAAATGGAGCCCATATCAGGTGTTTCTATTGGTTCTCTATCTGGCATGACGGGCGCATAGTTAGGATCATTAGGCCCTACTATATTTATACACCCTGTCAAAAAAAAGTTAATCCCTAGCAAGCTAAGGATTACTAATTTTTTTATCATTGCTCACTTACCTTATAGTGCTTGCGATAAATACTTTAACATGCCATCTACGGTTTCAATTGATTTTGCATTCATCTCATAAGCACGTTGAGTTTCAATTAATTTAACCAGTTCTTCTACCACGTTCACGTTAGAGGCTTCTAATGATCCTTGATACAAGCTCCCTAACCCATTTTGTGTCGGACTACCGGCAGTAGGTGAACCACTTGCCGCACTTTCATAATATTGATTTTCACCAATGGGTTGCAAACCAGTCGGGTTAATAAATTGTGCAATTTGTATGGTCCCTACTTGGCTTGGCGTTGTATTTCCTTGTACCAATGCAGAAACTGTGCCATCCGTTCCTATAGTTATACTCAGTGTATTGGCAGGTACGGTAATTGTGGGTTGTAGCAAATACCCATTGGAAGTAACAATTTGGCCTTGGCTATTTAATTGAAAGGAGCCATCTCTTGTATAAGAAGTAGTGTTATCTGGCCTTAAAATTTGAAAAAATCCTGCACCATTAATGGCAAGATCAAGGGGGTTTTGCGTTTGGATTAGGGTACCTTGTGCATGTATTTTTTCTGTTGCAACTGTTCTTACCCCTGTGCCTAACATTAACCCTGAGGGTAACTCGGTTTGCTGAGAAGATTGTGCACCTGGTTGACGTACATTTTGATAATACAAATCTTCAAATATAGCACGACCTTTCTTATACCCTGTGGTACTGACGTTTGCCAAATTATTGGATATAACATGTATATCTGTATTTTGGGCATCTAACCCGGTAACGCTAACTGATAGTGCTGGATGCATGGTTTATTTCCTTATACACTATGCAAGAGTAAGTATTTCTTGGGTAGACTGATCGTTTTCATGAGCAAAGCTCATCATTCTCATTTGCATTTCATATTGTCTTGCAATTGAAATCATATGCGTCAACGATTCAACCGGATTAACATTACTGCCTTCTAAATACCCAGAGGCAACACGCACGGTGCTATCTGCATCTGCTAACCCTTCTTTTAATCTAAATAAGCCATCGGTGCCTTTGAATAAATTTGCATGTTCAGGTTTAACTAATTTTAAACGATCAAGCACCACGGGTTGATTATTGCTACCCGTTAAGGGCATGATGGTAATAGTGCCGTCTGGCGCAATATCAATTTTATGGTTAGGCGGAATGGTTATCTGCCCACCATTGCCCACAACCGGTAATCCTTCTGCTGTTAGCAAAATTCCTTCCACGCTAACATTTAAATTACCATTACGGGTATAAGCTTCTTTGCCATCCTTTGCTTCTACCGTAAGCCAGCCATCACCTTGAACAGCAACATCTAATTCACGACTCGTTGGAACAATACCACCTGGCTCGTAGTTGGTTGCAGGCTCAAAGGCGTAAGCAAATGCCTTGGTTTCTAACCCGCCTGTTGTAACAGGCACGGTGGCAAATTGAATACGATCTGCTCGAAAACCGGTTGTATTCACATTTGCTAAATTATTGGCATGTACCGCCTGTGCATGCAGCATTTGTTCTGCGCCACTACTCGATACAAATATCATTCCATCCATGGCTTATCCTTTTACGATTATCGAATATTAATAATCGCTTGTGTTGCTGCATCTGCTGTTCTAATAGATTGTGCGTTAGCTTGGAAGTTACGTTGCGCCAAAATTAACGACACTAATTCGTCTGTTAATTGCACGTTCGAACCTTCTAAAGCACCAGATTGAATCACCCCTAAATCCGCTGTACCGGGTGCACCAATTAAGGCTGTACCGGATGAGAAAGTTTCAACCCAGTTGGTGTTACCCACAGGACTTAAACCTTGGTTATTACCAAAGCTTGCAAGCGCAACCTGTCCAAGCGCCAAAGATTGACCATTACTGTATTTAGCGAGAATAACACCAGAACTATCTATATCCACCCCGGAAATTCGACCGGTTGAATAACCGTTTTGGTTTAATGCTAATACTGAGAAGGGGGCACCGTATTGGGTAGACGCGCTTAAGTCAAAGGCGATGGGTTGTGGGCCTGCCGCCCCGCCTGCGGGTGTCCAGTTTGGAATGTTAATAACATCGGAGCTTAGCTGCACAATACCCGCTTGAGCCCCAACGGGTAACCCGACATGATTTGGGAATGCACCGCCTAAAACAATGGCCTGATTATTCGTGGTTGCTAGATTAACTGTCCCTCGTGCTGCTTGATTCAGTGCGACGCCACCATTTAAATCAAAGTTTGCAAAGTTAGCCCCTGTTGCTTGGGTGCCATCTGTTTGCAACTCAATATTTCTGCCATCGGCGGCGGTGAGAATAATTTCTGTATTAGGGCCCACGACTTGAGATGTTGCAACCACACCCGTACTTGGCGTGCTTGCATTGATTAGATTTAGTAAATCAGCTGCATTTGCTACCACACCAACAATTGGCTGATTATTTATCGTCAGGTCATTGGCCGCTAAGTTGCCAAAAGTGG
>CAZHSJ010000144.1:0-6858 GCA_964535225.1 Uncultured Candidatus Berkiella sp.
GTAAATCATTAAAAACGTTATTTAGGCGAGCATTTTGGTCTTGCTTGTCTAAGTTGGTAGCGTTGTTACGCAAAGACTCAAGTGCATCGGCTGCTTTTTTAACTTCACCTTGCAAATATTTAATTTGCTTGGGTCTATCGCCATGTTGTTTTTTAAGGTAGGCGGAAACAAAAGATTTTTTGCTGCCTGCGCGATTATAGCGTTGCTCAATATTCATGCCTGATAAGATATTTTTTAATACTCTTAGTGCGGTATCATCATGGGAGAGGTTTTTTTGCGGGCCGCTGGGTGCGTTATAAACGGGTTTCGCGCGCGCATCAGGAGCGGGCTCCATAGAGACACCCGTGGCTCCCAGATTCCCACCCATAGCGGGCCCTTCTCCTGCAAGACCAGAAGGGGGTTTTGCCAATTTTTTAGGTTCTTTCTCATTTTCAAAAATGGGTCTCCCTAAGGCTTTTTTAAGATCAGCATAGGTGAGTTTTTCTCTTTGAACGGCAGAGGAGAACTCAAGCTGAAATTGCTTTGAATCAAGATCAAGTAAAATGGGGTTGTCATCTTCCGCCTTAAGACCCTTTTCTAAATCATTTTCAAATAAATCAACTAATAAATCTCTAATAATAATTTTCTCTTCATGGCTGTAATTCTCAAGCTGAGAAACCGTTTTGTACTCCTTTGCAAATTCATAATTTAAGATTTGTTCAGGCGTTTTATTGGCTTGCGTTTTTTTCTTTTTTTCACTATCAATTTTCTGGGTATAGATGGCAACAGCGGCTTTTAGTTTTGCGATTTCAGTTTGATCTTTCTCCATTCTTTGGTCGTAGACTACTAATGCGGCCTTAATTTTCGCAACTTGCGGATCGCGATTTTTTTTAAGGCTCTGCAATGATTTTTGTTCAGCATCGAGCATTTTGCGAATGCGCTCTTTTGCTTTAGTAGCTTTGCTAAGTAGAGGAGATTTTGAAAATTTATCAAGATCTTTCTCAAGTTTAGTTATGCGGGCCGATTTTGCACTAATGGTGCTGTCTATATTAGTGAGCACCTCTTCTCGCTCTCGAGCCAGTTTTCCTCGCGCGGGGCCTCCTTCAAAGGCAGGCTCTTTATCAAAATTTGCCATAGCTACTTGAAGATCTTGTAATTGCTTTTGTGCTTTGGCTCTGATGTTGCCCAGCTCTTTTGGATCTGTTTTATCTGCTAACTGCTGTGCGTCGTGTTGCGCTTTTTGCAGTAAGCTCGCCCTTTCTTCTTGTTTGCGTTGAGCTTCCTCTTGTTTTGCTTTTCGTGCTAGCGCTTCTGGTGACATTGGTGCCGCGCCGGGAGGCGGGGGCGGCGGTGGCGCGCCTGGCGGTGGTGGTGGCATGAGCGACCCCTCATCAACGTCCCTTGGTTGAGGGGGGGCGGCCGGGGGCGGTGCTGCTTCAGTGGGTGGCTCGGCGGGGCTTTGTGGTTGCGCTTTGTCAATGGCCGCTTTGAGCTTACCTTGGGCCTCTCTAACGGCCTGCATTTTTTTTATGTTATTGCCCTCAAAATTATCGTTGTATTCCTTGTCTATTTCGGCCCTTGCCTCGGCTTCAAAATTAGCGTCTATTTCAGCATGAGCGGCTAATTTATTTTCCCAATCATACGGAGTTCCATCAATTTTAGGGCACATAGGGAACCTCTTATTTTTCGTGTAAATACCTTGAGCTTACTGTTTAGAGCCTCGTATTCATGAAAAGTTCCTCGCGTTATAAGAGCTTGTAGCGGCTATTTAGAAATGTTCAGCTTAGATTATTCGTGTAATATCAGCATTTTTCAAAGTGTATTAGGGGGGAATTTACAAAGGATATTTCATTGTTTATAGTTAATAACAGTTGACGAATCTCAGAATGAGATATACAATAAGATTTAAAAATGCATATTATTACCCAAAAAAGGATCTGGGAAGCAAAGCTAAAATATCCTGAAGCAGTAAATGCATTAGATGGATGGTATAGAATTATTAAAAAGAATCAATTTAATAATTTTGGCGAGCTTAAAAAGGTTTTTAATACAGTAGATAAAGTAAAAGAGTATTACGTGTTTGATATAGCGGGAAATAAATTGAGATTAATTGCGAATATTCATTTTAATCGTCAAAGGTTATACATTCGCTATGTATTAACGCATAAACAGTATGATACAGGTTTTTGGAAATAATATTATGTTGAACCATGAGCTTAATCAAATTTTAAAACATTGGGATTATATTGCTCCGTATATTCATTATCCAAAGAACCAAAAAGAATATGATAAAATGATAACTAAATTGGATGAATTATTATCCATTGTTGGTGGAGATGAAAATCATAAGCTTATGGGCTTGGTAGATATTCTTAGTCATTTTATAGAAGAATATGAGTCAAAGCATTCTAAACAAAAAATGCCAAAAGGAATTGAAGCGCTCAAATTCCTTTTGGAAAGCCATCAGCTTCGCCAATCTGATTTATCAGAGCTAGGTAGCCAAGGAGTGGTATCTGAGATTTTAAATGGGAAACGAAAGCTCAATTTAAGGCAAATAAACGTACTCTCAAAGAAATTCTCTTTAGATCCTTCCACCTTCATTGATTAATTCCTAATCTTTTACAAGCAAAGGTGAGAATTTTATCCAGTAGTACCTCATCGGCATAATCGGCCAGAGTTAACCAATTTAAACCGGGGTTGGGGTTTACTTCTAACAATTTAATATTACCCTGCGAGTCTTTGCGAAAATCAAAGCGCGCATAGTCGCGACATTCCATACGTTCGAATAATTGCGTAGCATAATCATTTAATTTATTGGCTTCAGCGTCTGAAATGTGTGCGGCTTTGAACGCAATATTATTCCAATAGGGTGAGTCTGTTTCCCATTTAGATTCATAAGAAAGAATTTTAGGTAATTCATTTTCAAGCTTTGCAAAATCAATTTCAATTAAGGGAAGCACTTCAAAATTCCCTGGGTTGCCGATTACGCCGACGGTATACTCTGGGCCTGTTAGAAACTCTTGAATTAACAATGGCGTGTTTGGAAACTGTTTTTTCATGGTTGCAAGTTGCAATCTTAACGCTTCTTGATCCGACACGACGCTATGGCGGGTAATACCAAAAGAACCATCCCCAAAATTTGGTTTAACCAACACAGGGAATGTGCATGCTAATGATGCAGGAATTTCTCCGGGAGCAAGGTAAATTTCTTGCGGTACCGGAATATCGATACTTTGCGCAATAAGTCGAACGGTGGCTTTGTTATAACACGTGGCCAAGCATGCAGGGCCTGCGCCGGTATAGGGGATGTTGAGTAATTCTAACAAGGCCGGCACGTGCAGTTCCTTGGTGCCTTGATTATTAAAGCCTTCGTCGCAAAAATTTAAAACAACATCGGGCTTGTTTGTTGTTAGGGTTGATAAAAAAGCGGCATGATTATCAAGATAGGTAAAATCAAAATCTGGTAAAAGGCTCAATGTTTTTTTTAGCGCAACAATAGTTTCAATGTCTTCAGGGTTAAACTTGCCATCCCTTTTGATGGGATCAGGTAATCTCGGATCGCCAAGCAGCACCAGTGCTTTAATTTTATTTAAGCGAGGCGCACTAGCAAGTTGCTTTGACATTCGAAAATACCCCCTCAGGTTTGCCTGGTATCAAGGTTAGGATCTATGGTATAAAATGAGGCATTTTAAACGTTCTTGTGGACTTATGACAGGGGGTAAAATGAGTCGCTTTGCTGTATTGGGCAGCCCCATTGACCACAGCTTGTCGCCAGATATCCACCTGGCCTTTGCCCAGGATCTCAACATCGACCTCTCCTTTGAAAAAATACTCACCCCTGCAGGCACCTTGGGTAAAACCTTAGCGGAATTTAAGCGTGATGGGGGGCGAGGTGCGTGTGTTACCCTGCCTTTAAAAGTAGAGGCTTATGAACTGTGCCAAAGGTTAAGTGAAGCCGCCAAAATAGCCAAAGCGGTGAACACCCTTTACTGGCAAGATCAAATGCTTTGTGGCGACAATACGGATGGCGAAGGGCTGCTTACTTATTTACAAGCCGATCTGAAACTGGCACTTGCTAATGAACGAGTCCTTATTTTGGGCGCAGGCGGTGCAACGCGAGGTATTATCCCCCCCCTGCTTCAAGCAGGTGTGCAAAAGATTGTTGTTGTTAACAGAACATGGGCCAAAGCAAACGCTTTTACACAAGATAAAGTTACCGCTTTCGATTATGAGCAATTCAATAAATCCACCGAGGGGCGCTTTTTTATGGTGATTAATGCAACCGCTTGTAGTTTGCAAGATACCCTACCGGATCTTTTGCCAAAATGGATCAAAAACACCCACGCTATTGATCTCGCGTACAAAAAAAACCAACAAACCATTTTTCAGCAATGGGCAAATGACCAAGGTGCCCTTGATTCGCAAGATGGGTTGGGGATGCTGGTATGGCAAGCGGCGCTGGGCTTTAAACTATGGCACCATATCTTACCTAATGCCAACAAAGTGATAGACATGCTACGGAGCAAATAGCGTTTGCCTGAAATTTACATTGGTGAATATTTAGGTAAGCGGCAGATATTTTGTTTTAAGATATTCAATGCAAGCATGGTGGCTCAAAGGTTGTGTGGTTACTTTTTCGATTAGCGCATCAGCGCTGAACATGGCGCCATGCTGATAAAAATGCATTTTTAGAAAAGTTATCATGGGGATCATATTGCCTTGTGCAATATGATGAAGCAGCGCGCCTTGATAATGTTGTATGAAAAGATGTAATTGGCAGGCGAGTAAAAATCCTAAGCCATACACATGAAAATACCCAAAATAACCTTGAGCCCAATGAATGTCTTGCATAAAATCGGTTGGGCCCACGGTGATGCCAAGCGTTTGTTGGCATTGTGCCTGCCAAAAATCAGGTAGATCTTTAACGGGCAAATCACCACCAAAAAGCGCTTTTTCCGTTTCGTAGCGAATTAAAATATGCGCCATATAACATAGCTCGTCACTTTCAATGCGGGGTTTGTTCGGGTTAACCTGGGTGAGTAAATCATAAATATTATCTGCTTGCCATTGTGAAGACTCACCAAAGTAAGTGGGAAGTAGCGTTGAAAGATAATCCGAAAAATGCCAACTTGTGCCAATACATTTTTCCCAAAACAGCGCTAAGCCCTCATGTGCCACCATCCCGGCGTCTTGCCCAACTAAGGTAAAAAGATAGTCTTGCGGTAAAGCATTATCATACAAGCCATGTCCTATCTCATGGAGCAAGCTTAATAGCGCATTTAACGGGTTTTCTTTATCAAAAGAGAAGGTAAGGCGAAGATCTCCCTTTTGGCCTTCGCTAAAGGGGTGCAAGCTTTCATCTAGCCGGGTGTTATTGAGCGATAAATCAAATTGTTTTAAGAGGGCTTTTGCGAGCTTCATTTGCTTTGCTTTTGCGAAGGTTCCACTTTGTGCTAGGGTTGGTTGTGGCAACAGAAGGTGTGCTTTAATAAGCTCAGGAAAAAAAGGTTTTATTTTGTCAAAGAGAGTATCAATGTCTGCTTGTTTTCTGTTGGGATCATATTCATCCATCAAGGCTTCAAACGGGCTTACCCCCAACACCTGAGAAAGCCGCTCCCCTTTTTCTTTAACCAAAGTAAACAATTCCAAGAACGCGCTTTCAAATAAAGAAAAGTTATTGTGTTGTTTTGCTTGTGTCCAGGCATGCTCACTCAACCTTAAGGCTTTATCATAGGCCTCAATAAAGTGAGAAGGTAAGGCACTATAACGCAAATGTTGCTTTTTCATTAGCGCTAGATTGCGCTGTAAAATGGGAGAGAGTTTGTCGCTAAGGGCATTGGCCTGTTCTAGGCATTTTTTGGTGTTACTCTGAGTGATAAGCTCATGAATAACCGTATTGAGTGCAGCCAATTGCGTGCCCCGCAAAGCATAACTTTGCGGGGGCATCATTACTTGGGCATCCCAATTTAGTAATGATGCGGCCGATTTTAGTATTAGGGCTTTGCGAAAAAGTGCTTCTACTTCTAGATATGCTGTTTGCAATTTAGATTAAACCTAAGCGCTCTCTTGCTGCTTTTAGAATTTGTTCAAGTAAATCAGTATAGCTCATGTTGGCATAGCCTGCCATGAGGTTAAATTTACCGTCCCAACACCAACCTGGATTAGGATTAATCTCAAGCAGCCGAACATTGCCCTGATTATCTGCCCTGAAATCAAAACGCGCATAATCGCGACATTCAACACGTTCAAACAGTGCTTGAGAATAATCAATAAGCTTGCGCGCAATATCATCTTGAAGTTCAGCTTCTTTGTACTTAATGCTATTCCAATAAGGAGAATCTGGGAGCCATTTAGATTCATAAGATAAAATTTTCGGTAAATTTTCAGGTAGCGCGCTGTAGTCTACTTCTAAGAGGGGCAGCACTTCAAATTTACCGGGGTTGCCAATTAAGGCTACCGTATATTCTGGGCCGTCTAAATATTCTTGAATTAACAGCGGCACACCGGGAAGAATCTCATTCAGATAGTTAATATAATCGATTAATTCTTCTGCATTTTGAACAACGGCATGTTGGGTTATGCCAATAGAGCTGTCCCCGCAATTGGGTTTAATAATAGCAGGAAAAGTATGTGGTATGTGTGCAGCTTGATCAGAAGGGGTATAATACGTTTCAAGCGGAACAGGGACATCAATACTTTGCGCTACTGAACGAATAAAGGCTTTGTTATAACATAAGGCCAAACAAGTAGGGCCGGCGCCGGTATAGGGAATTTTTAGCATTTCAAGGATAGCCGGAATATGCAGCTCTTCTGAGGCTTTATTATTAAACCCTTCATCGCATAAATTAAATACAAAAGACGGAGGCGATTTAATTAGCT
>CAZHSJ010000145.1:0-6759 GCA_964535225.1 Uncultured Candidatus Berkiella sp.
GGTGGGTTTTTTTATTGGCGGAAAGAAAGCTGGGATAAGAACCCGAGCAGAGGGTCGACAAAAATGAGAGCGCAGCGATGCGAAGCATCTAGCGAACATTTTTGGTCGCCGGAGCTTGTGCGACGGCGCCCGTAGGGTGAGCCATGAACAAAGTGAATGGCGAAACAATCCCTCCCTCTCCGCCAATAAAAAAGCCCACTTAGTGGGTTTACCCTAAGCCTTTATGCCCGTACCCCTGGCTAACAGCCACCATGCCCATACAAAGCACAAGACATTCGCCAAGAGAATAAACCCAACCGATATCGTCACCGGCACATCCGAGATCCCTAACATGCCATAGCGAAAAGCATTAATCATATATAAAAGCGGATTAAAGTAAGATATTTTTTGCCAGATCATAGGGAGCATCGTAATTGAATAAAACACGCCACCCAAGTAAGTTAAAGGGGTAAGCACGAAGGTGGGAATGATGTTGATATCATCAAATTTTCGAGAAAATATTGCATTAATTAACCCCGCCAATGAAAACAGCATAGAGGTAGCAAAAACCACTAACACAACAACACCAGCATGTTGCATTTGTAAATGCGTAAAAAATAAGGCAACTGCTGTCACAATCATGCCAACAATAAAGCCCCTTGCAATACCGCCGATGGTAAATCCGAGCAGAATAATCCATGTCGACATGGGGGCAACATACATTTCTTCAATATTGCGTTGAAATTTAGCGCCATAAAACGAAGCAACCACATTCGAAAATGAATTATTGATAACCGCCATCATAATTAACCCCGGGGCGATATAATCAATATAATCATAGCCTTCTATTTCCCCTATTCTGGGACCAATTAAACTGCCGAAGATAACAAAATAGAGCACAATAGAAATGGGTGATGGTAATAATGTCTGCGTCCAAATCCTAAAAAATCGAATAATTTCTTTGCGGGTTAAGGTGTAAAGCGCTACTCGGTTTAATTTATTCATTTTAAGTTCCCTTTTGCGACTTGACTAAATCTAAGAAGAGCTCTTCCAGGCGGTTTGCCTTGTTGCGCATACTCGTCACGATAAACCCTTGTGATAATAACGCCACAAATAAATCATTCAGGGTGGTATGGCGATGAAAGCTGACCTCTAAAGTTGATTCATCTAATTGAACAAACTCAAATCCAGGGACACTAGGTAACCTTTGAGTGGGATGTTGCAAATCAAGAATAAGGGTTTCTTTTGCCAACGTAGCAAGCAGCTCCTTAACCCCTTTGTTTTGGATAATTTCACCGTGATTGATAATGGCGACGCGTTTACATAAGCTTTCTGCTTCTTCAAGGTAATGCGTGGTGAGAATGATTGTCGTTCCTTTGGCATTTAACTCTTGTAAGAAGGCCCAAGTTGAGCGTCGTAATTCTATATCAACACCGGCGGTAGGTTCATCTAAAATGAGCAATTTTGGCTCATGAATAATGCCACGTGCGATAAGTAGTCTTCTTTTTAATCCGCCTGATAAGTTTCTGGCAGGTTCCTTTGCTTTTTCGCGTAATCCTAATTTTTCCAAATAATAATAAGCGCGTTCTTTTGCTAAGCGGTAAGGAATGCCGTAGTAGCCTGCTTGCTGCGTTAAGATATCTATCACACGCTCAAACACATTAAAATTAAATTCTTGTGGTACTAAACCAATATGGGATTTAGCCAATTCTGGCGTTTTATCTAAGTCATGGCCAAAGATAGAAACGGTGCCTTGTGTTTTGTTAACCAGGGAAGCGACAATACCAATCGTGGTTGATTTCCCTGCCCCATTGGGCCCAAGTAAACCAAAAAAGTCTCCGGCGTTCACTTGTAGTGATATTCCTTTGACGGCATGAACACCATTAGCATATCTTTTATGGAGATCGTGGATTATCAATGCTTTCATAAATTGAACTTATTTTGTTTGCAGGTTAACTTTTACAACGTTAATGAATCTATCTTCAAAATAGACAATAATACTTTCGCACCAAAAGAGAAGAGATTTTATATTAGTATGTTTACTTTAAAAAATGAGCCTCAATCGAGTCAGCAAGTATTAGAGCAAGGATTCGCACTCTACAAGCATGCCTTCACCCGCTCAGCGCCTTATGCGTTTCTTGCTGCCCTGCTTATGATTATGCCTTATACCTTGAGCATGCTTTATTCGGCAACCCATGGCATGACCACCCACCATCAAATCTCACTGTGGATAATTGCTATTGCCTGGTTAGGTGGCTTTACTATTTTGAGCGGACTCATCTTTCGCTTGTATTGTATTTGTTACAACGTTCCAAGTCATTTCGTTGGCTCTATTGTGCATGCTGTTTTCAAACTGATCCCTTTAATACTACTGTTAATGCTGTACTGCCTCATTATCTTAAGCGGCACCATGTTACTGATTATTCCAGGCCTTATATTCACCATTTCACTCATGTTTTCATTTATCTTGGTTATTACCGATAACCAAAATGTCTTACAAACACTGCTCCTGAGCCATCGTTTGGTATGGGGACAATGGTGGCATGTTGCTTGTGTTATCTGTATCCCCTTATTATTAAATATCATCTTTACTTTAGCCATTTTACTAAGCAGCATCTTGTTCCTAACCAAAATGCAAGCCATGGTGGGTGATATTTTGCTAACCGTCACGGTACTCAATATTGCAATCCAAACGATTTTTATCCCGCTTATCTTCTCCATCATGTTAGTCTTGCTCCACGGTTTACGAAGACAGGCTTTGGCCAACCTACCTAAATGGTAAAAGGTGTATTGTTATGAAAGGTTTCATATTGATTGTAGGGTTATGGTTTATGTTGCTATCCACTGCTACGCTAGGTTTTGATACACAAATAAAGCCTGCAACAAACCAAGATAAAGAACAGCTAAAGCTTTATTTTGAATCTGGGCAATACTTTAAAGAAATTGAGAGACAACTGATCGATGCGAAGGATTATCTAGACAGGCAACTACTTCAAGATCGCCCTAACCGTTTAGCCATTGTATTAGATGTTGATGAAACGGCCATTACGAATTATAAGGCCTTAGAGCGCTTATCCTTTACCCATAATATTCCTGCGATTATTGGCGTGATGATGCAAGCAAATGCCCATCCCATTTTACCGGTGTTACAATTTTATCAACATGCCACCAACAATAATGTTGCTGTATTTTTTATAAGCTCAAGACCCAATACCCCGGAATTTTTAGCCGCAACAACCACTAATCTCAAAGGGGCAGGCTATGCCACTTATGAAGAATTAATATTAAAACCTATCGATAATGACAAAATAGGCGTTCAAGATTTTAAAGTAAGTGCACGCAAGCAAATTACAGCAAAGGGTTATGACATTGTGCTCAATATTGGCGATCAGGTGGCTGATCTCGAAGGCGGTTACGCCGAAGCAAGAGTGCGGATCCCTAACCCCTTTTATGAATTAAGCTAGTAACTTTATAGGTTTTAGTTTTATACTCAAAAATCACAAGGTTGTGCCATCCAGATGACAAGGAGTGTCCAGTGTCTAAATTATTACCAACCACCCTTATTGTTGCGCTGCTCAGTTTATTACCCAGCATTAGTACTGCGCAGGCTATCAAAATAGGTATTGCTGGCCCCTTCTCTGGTCCTTATGCGGCTTTTGGCGAACAAATGTGGCATGGCGCAAATCAAGCCGCCGCAGACATTAATGCCGCAGGAGGTATTAATGGCAACAAAATTGAACTGATTAAAGCGGATGATGCTTGTGAGCCAAAACAAGCAGTTGCAGTTGCGCACCGCTTAGTGGATAAAGATAAAGTCACCGCCGTCATTGGACATTTTTGCTCCTCTTCCACCATGCCAGCATCACAAGTTTATGCCGATGCAAATGCGGTGATGATTACCCCTGCTTCTACTAACCCGCAAATTACAGAGCGTGGGCTTAACACCGTTTTTCGCACCTGTGGCAGGGATGATCAACAAGGGGTTGTGGCAGCCAATTACATACATGACAAATTAAAAGCAAAACAAGTGGCGGTTATTCATGATAAAGATACCTATGGCAAAGGTTTGGCCGACGCTATGAAAACCGAATTGGAAAAATTAGGTTCTAAAGTGGTGCTTTATGAAGGCTTAACCCGCGGCGAGAAAAATTTCAATGCGCTGGTGACGAAACTAAAAGACAAAAATGCTGATGCCGTGTATTTCGGTGGTTTACATACCGAAGCAGGCCCCTTGTTAAGACAAATGCGTGAACAAGATGTTTCTGCTGCCTTTATTTCTGGCGATGGTATTGTTTCAGAAGATTTTGTTGCCAGTGCAGGCGGCCCCAAAATTGTCACCGGTGTTTTCATGACCTTTGGTACTGATCCACGTAATAACGCGAAAAGCAAAACCATTATTGATGAATTTCGCACAAAGGGTTTTGAGCCTGAAGGTTATACCCTTTATACCTATGCAGCACTTCAAGCTATTGCCGATGCCATGAAACAAACCAAATCCACAGATGGGGCAACTATTGCAAAGTGGTTACATCAAAATAAAGTCGACACTGTGATGGGTGAGCGCTCCTGGGATAAAAAAGGCGATCTTAACAACGCTGATTATGTGATGTACATGTGGGACGATAAAGGAAAGTACCAACAAGTTAAAAACTAAATCATGGACTGGCTCTACTTAGTACAACAACTCCTTAATGGACTAGTATTGGGCTCAATCTATGGCTTGATTGCCATAGGCTATACCATGGTCTATGGCATTATCGGTATGATTAATTTTGCCCATGGCGACATTTACATGATCGCCTCTTACCTCACTGCTATCTTTATTGCACTCTTAACTTTTTTTGGCCTCGATTCCTTAATTATGACACTCTTTATTACTGCTATTATAACCATGCTCTTAACTGGGCTCTATGGTTGGATAATCGAGCGCGTTGCCTATCGGCCTTTACGCGCTTCCTCTCGCCTTGCGCCGCTGATTTCTGCTATTGGTGTTTCCTTGCTATTACAAAATTTTGTACGCATAGCCCAAGGAGCGCGCACACAAGCCATTCCCTCCTTGATTCAAGGCCGGTTAGAATATGGTCAAGGTGGGGATGCGATTATTTTATCTCATGTCGAATTATTAATTATTGTTGTTTCGATTATCTGCATGATTGCCTTAACCTTATTAATAACCCAAACCCGCATGGGTAGAGCCATGCGCGCAACCCAGCAAGATCTCGTCATGGCATCTATTCTTGGCGTTTCACCTAACAAAATCATTCCCTTAGTCTTCGTGCTAGGATCTTTTTTAGCCGCCATCGCCGGTACCTTGGTAACTTTAAATTATGGCTCATTTGATTTTTCGATTGGTTTTATTATTGGGATCAAAGCATTTACCAGCGCTGTCTTAGGTGGCATTGGCTCTATCCCGGGCGCCATGTTGGGAGGATTATTATTAGGCATGGCCGAATCGTTATTTTCCGGATACATTGATGTCGATTACAAAGATGTATTTGCATTTTCTGTGCTCATTTTAGTTCTTATTTTTAAACCCAGTGGTTTGCTTGGAACTAAAGAGGTGGAAAAGGTATAATAAAATGAAAATACTTCAGGCCCTCACCCAATCCTTATTCACAACGTTTATTGCACTCTTATTATTTGGTCCTTTGCTTTGTCTCGTGCTACAAGGCTATAGCGTTGAATTTATGCAGTCTCGGCTTTTTTGGCTGATTGGCCTTGTTTTTGCGGGGCGCTTTAGCTTTGAACTCTTCAAAAAAAATACCCTGCTGGTAAAACTATTTTCATCTATTAACAAACAGTTTAAACAAAAAGCAGCTATTGAAAAATTAAACCCCGCTCACCAGGGCTGGAAATGGGTATTGTTAATAGTGTGTTTAACGTTGCCGTTTATGATCAGCAAATATTGGCTTAGTATCTGTATTTTGAGCCTTATTTATATTCTGCTTGGGTTGGGCTTAAATATTGTTGTTGGCTTGGCAGGCTTATTAAATCTGGGGTTTGTCGCTTTTTATGCTATCGGCGCTTACACCTTTGCGTTAGGAGCACAGTTTCTTCATATTGGTTTTTGGACAGCATTGCCATTAGGTGCACTGGTTGCTGCCCTGCTCGGCGCTTTACTCGCCTTCCCTGTGCTGAGAATGTATGGTGATTATTTGGCGATTGTGACTTTGGGGTTTGGTGAAATTGTGCGCCTTGTTCTTACCAATTGGATCTCCTTTACCGGCGGGCCCAATGGCGTTCAATTACCCGCACTCTCTTTATTTCATTTAACGTTTAGCCCAAATGCGACTGAAAATAAAACGTCCTTTCATGAATTTTTTAATTTACCTTATGATGCCCTGTATCGTTATATATTTATTTATCTGTTGCTATTTCTGATCGTTGCTTTAACCATACATCTTATCGCACGCTTACAGCGCATGCCACTAGGGCGAGCTTTTGAGGCGCTGCGCGAAGATGAAATTGCTTGCCGCTCCTTAGGGATTAACCATGTTACCACTAAACTGTGGGCATTTAGTTTAAGCGCCATGATCGGTGGGATTGGTGGCGTTTTCTTCGCGCAATTAGAAGGCTTTGTTTCACCTGCTTCCTTCACGTTTATGGAATCGGCTTTAATTTTGTCAATCGTTGTTTTAGGCGGGATGGGCTCGACCATTGGCGTTATTTTGGCTGCGCTTATTCTTACCTTACTACCAGAATTTATGAGAGATTTTTCTGAATACCGGATGCTGGCTTGTCGTGCACTCATGATGTTGATGATGATTTGCCGGACCCGAG
>CAZHSJ010000146.1:0-6681 GCA_964535225.1 Uncultured Candidatus Berkiella sp.
ACACCATAAAGAATTTTAATTGCGTAGCTTAGGATTAAGGCAATAGCGCAAGCGACCAAGGACAAGGCTATCATGGTTGAGCCATTAACAGCGCCTATCACATAACTTTTAAGCATCGGATCAAAACGTTTTGAAAAAAAACCGAGCGCAAGTTGATAAAAGAAGGGCTTTCCTCTTTTTACGTACACAATATAGGCAATAACAAGCCCCCAAAAAGCATATAACCCAAATGGAAACAAGGCCCACATCCAACGGCTATAATCAGCAATAGTGTTTGTCGCAAAAGAGAGTGATATACCTTGATTGGCAAATTGAGGCCCTTGAAGAAAAAAACCAACATAGGCCGCGAGAGTAAATATAAGTAATATCACTTGCCCTTTAATAATTTGACCAAACCAAACAATGAGCGGGGTTGCCTCATCTTGTCTGCCTAGAACCACACTACCTGCCGGTGTGACACACATCCATAACAGCAAACCACCAAAAATATAGGAAAACAACGTATAAAGTAATAACCAATCGACATGCAAAAAGGACAGCCAGCTGATGAGGATGGAGGCTAATAAAGCAAGTATTCCAAGTATATATTTTTTATATTGCATCGCAAAAAGAAGGGGCAATCATTGCCCCCCATGAGGTTCGTTTACTTAGTTATACAATGCTTTGGCTGCTAAGTCACCCTTTTAAGGTGCAGATGGCATATCTACGCACTTCTCACCATCAAAGTATTGTCTGTCTCCGCAACTTTCTTGTTTTGCTTTCATTTGCTCAGCTTGCGCTTGAGCATCTCTTGCTTGCGCTTGAGCAAGTGCTAATTGTTGATTTAATTTCTCCATGGTGGTGTTCATTTTTGCCATGACGGAGTTCATGGTGGCCAGTAAGGCCATTTGTTGTTCTGTCACCCTAAATTGTTGAAATTGCATCCAAGCACTAAAGGCTTGCATATGAGCCAATTCTCGAAGCAATGCGGTGTCCGAAGAGGAACTGATTTGCGCATACCATGCAGGGTTAGTAAAGCGTTGGGCGCTATAGTTATCCATAGCTTCCATCACGCTTTCTGTTAATGAATTATTGCTACTGTCCTTACCTGGTGTACGTCTTGCAATAATGTCACTTAACGCATTAATACTGACCGAAACAATGGCATTTTCCACCATCGCATCCACAATTTTTTCAGTCACTTTACCCGAAATGGCACTACCCGAGGTAGAGGATTTTGCTGTTCTAAGCGCTTCTCTTACCTCTGCATCAACAACAGGAAAAGCGCGTAAGGTCACCTCTATCATTTCTTGACCTTGTTCTTGTGAAATTTTTCCTTTGTTTAAATTAGGAGTTTGTAAAAATTGTCCTAAATTAAGCGAGGTGATCCCTGTTGTATCCCCTCTTAACACAAAGGGTTCAATCAAGGCCGAATAAAAACTATCTTTAACCAAAGGAAAGGCTAATTCATTTGCTTTGCTAACAACTTCGCTGCTTGGCTCCTGACTTACCAAAGGCCCGGTAAATCTGCTTGATTCAACAGCACTAAAACCGGCGATTGAACCTAATATGGTTTTATTGGCAATTTTTAAGGCTTGATCGCCCACTTTCGATTTGCCAACCACCGCGCCTGCATTAATTGCCCAAATGCTCCCTGGCGCTGCCATAAACAACAATTCCTGGTTATATTGATATTCATTAATGCGCGCAGCCGCTTCAAAATTTAATAAGGCCTGCAAATGCTCATCGTTTTTCATATGCACATTCATAAAATCAAGCATGCCCTGCGTACTATTTTTTATATCCGGCAAAGGCGTAAGGTTACTAATCACATTGGTGAAATTCCCCTCATTACTCTGCCTTAATTGATTAATGGCAGCCACATCTTCTGGATCGGCATAGGTAAGTGATGGTGCCATGAACACGCCCACAAGCAGCATGACACTGATCATCTGTTTTGTTTTGTAACTTTTCATAACACGCTCACTCATATATCAGTTAGTAGATTTTAATTCATGATGTCAAACGTTTTTCCCGTTCCTTTGCCTTGTTCATCGACCGTACTACCAGCACCACCGCCAGGCATACCGCCACCAGGGACACTGCCGCCTGATCCCGAACCACCGGCACACGCTAAGGTAGCTGGAGTGCCCAATGTAAATGTTTGCGGATCTTTATCGACACAGGGTTGGGGGGGCCTAAATTTATCAAGTTCATTTTTCAAGTCATTGATAGCTGTCATGGTGTCAACACCCGTTTCTGAGGAAAGGTGTGCTGCATCTGCTTGCCAATCTGCCAAGACATTTGTGCTCACAAATGAAATAGCAATAACAACGAGCGCTTTGGATAGGTTACTCATGATTAGACTCCAACGCTTTTAAGACTAAATTAATTCTTTCTGGGGCAAACACCCTACTTAACAATTGCAATCGTTCAAACGATAAATTCCGCTTTAAGAATAAATCAGCATATTTGTTTTTATGCGCTTGATCTTTGGTTTGTTCTTCGGCGTAGATAAGCAGCTTGGAAGCCGTGCCTGGTTTTAAAACATCTAAAAATTGCATCAATCGTAACGCACGACCCGAATGCATATTCGCCAACACCTTTATTAACACAGCTTCATCGGTTATTTCAAAATCAGTGATGTTATCTAAGGTGGCGCCTAGACGCAAAAGCGAAGCCTCAACTTCTGGATCGGTATCGGCAGCCCAGTGTTCTATGCCTTCCATAGAAGTGACAATACGATACAACGTACGTTTATCGTAGTCATGCCAAAACGCATGAACCGCCTCGAGTGACATATCCGGCATTTATCGCTTCTCCTTCGTATGACCTATCTGCAAATACAACGCGATTAGGTCCCTAAAACCGACTGAATATATAAGGGGTATCACTAACATAATACCCCCAATTAATTTTTAAAACTAGCATTAACAAAAATTACCAACCGTTTTAGCTAACCTTGCAATGCATTTTTCCCAAGAGTAAGTCAATTTTTTTTATTCTTTAGTTCCCAACAATCTGGATAAATGTTGACCTATCAGCAAACACACGCCACAAAAACGCAATTTTTACCTCTTAAAATTGCAGGGTTATTCTGTGGCAATATGTTACATGATAAACTGATGTTATTATGTAAACATTATCTAAAGAACAATCGATAACAATTTAAAGGCATAGCATTATTTGAGTCATGTTTTAGTGTGGATACTCACAACAGTCGATTTTTAGGTGAGGCGCCAAGTGAAAGAATCCCCAGGAGCGTACGCTTTGGTACGTGACTGGGGTGGATGAACGCAGGCAACAAAACCTAAAATTCGAATGTGAAGAGTAGATACAAACAAATTTTACGAAAGCGGATGAGGTAAAGCATGGGCATATTTAGGAAAGTGGGCGGTAAAATTGTTGACGTACGCGTCGATAAGTGGATGAGTTGGGACTACCTCAGTGAAACAGCCAATCATTTCAAATCCCTGTGTGTCGACATTGTTGTCCCTAAACAGGCCAACACCGTTGAAACTTTTGAAGAAGCCATGCAACGCCTGGATTTAACCGAAGCAGACTTAAAAGAGAGACAAAAAGAATTTACGAAGCTCTGCTACTTCTTTTTGGCGCTCGCCTTAATTGTTATCTGTTATGCCCTATATACTGCCTTCACAGGCGCTATGCTAGCATCATTAATTTCTTTTTGCTTAGCGCTGTACGCCTTAACGCAGGCATTTCGATTTCATTTTTGGTTGTTTCAAATTAAAAATAGAAAATTAGGTTGTTCCATCAAAGAATGGATGAATTCAGAAATTAGGCAAGCTGCTTCACATGATATAACAGTAAAAGAACATCAGAATGTAAGAGATCCCAAGAAGAAGGCACAGTAATGCGTTTGATACGATATCTTGTTGCATTTGTTTTACTTTATCTGCCTGCAGTTGCTTTTGCTGCGCTTTTTGATGTGACCCCTACTGATAAATCAATGCAATACCTTGGTCAGGTTTTTGGCACCATGGGCTCATTACCCTTAACCGCAAGTGGTAACCCCCTTATTACGCAATTGTATTATATGTTTAATCAAATTGTGTTTGCGCTGGCTATAGTCATCATTATTGTAACCACTGTGATAGGCACCATTAATACCGCACAAGAAGGCGAAGCCTTAGGTAAAAAAATGTCTACGGTATGGGTGCCGGTGAGAGCAGGTATTGGCGTATTTCTTTTACTCCCTTCCATTAATGGTTATAACTGGATTCAGCTTACCGTGATGTGGCTCATCGTACAAGGTGTGGGTGCTGCCAATGCCCTGTGGCGACAAACCCTTGACTCACTCGCAACAGAGGGCTCCGTTGTGGCCGACACGAGAAAATCTGATGTGCAGGGCATGATGGGCGCTTTAACGGCCATCTACAAAAACACCGTTTGTATGCAAGCTGTTAACAATGAAATGGTCGCTAATCCAAACAGTGCTGCAAGAATGAATAATGATTTTATTGTCGTAACCCCATTAGCAGATGGCTCAGGTATTCAATTTGCGCGATCTAATCCACCTGCCGGGGAGGCACCGCTTTGTGGCACTATCACCGCCCCAGGCATAGGCCCGAATCCCATCTCAGGCAGCTCGGATCCGAACGACCCTTACGTACAGGAGCGCCGGAGTTTGTATGTTAATGCGCTGCTGCTTGCTCAACAATCGATGGATCCCTCCGCAGCCGAAGCACTCGCTAATTCCAGTAGCAGCACCTGGAATTATTCTAACCTTTGGGTTGCAGCTGCAAGAGCACTCAGAGGGGCCGTCATAGAAGCGTCTAAAACGCCAACCAGCCAAACCATCGTTGAAAGTACGCACGGCGGATTCTATTCGCAAAACATGGAAAAATCTAAAGCCGATGGGTGGATCCACGCCGGAAATTATTATGGGCAAATGGTGGCAACCGGGCACTATAAAGAAGTTTCAGCTACTTTTGGTAGCGTTGGGCCTAATGCAGGTGCATTAGATACCATTTTGGGAACCACGATTTTTACCCCCATTAAGGATGCCTATAGTAATCTCCCGGGTAGCTATAGAAACTATGTTGATAGCATAGAAACTATCTCACCCAAAGACGCTGTGTCGGGTTCCCTCACGCCTATCCCTGTCACCCCACCCAATGCCGGTAATTCTAATGCGGCAGCGGTTGTTAGTACCGTTTTTGGTGGCTCATTCTTTCAAGATCTTGCGGCTGATCTGGGGAATACCATCACCACGGGTTGTTTGGTTGATTCAGACGATCCTAATTCACAAATGGGTGATCCGATTGAATGTATGGCGGTATTCGGCTCTAAGATTGCGAATATTGCCGAAATGACGTTTTGGATTGCGATGGGGGTTGCCCTACTTATTTGGCTTCCTGTCTCGATATTAAAGGGGTGTAATCCTATTGGCTGGGCATTTGATGAAATGCTCGCCATATTAATGCCGATTGCCACCGTTATATTAATGTTACTGTGGGGCGCGGGGATGACACTTGGGTTATATGTCCCCATGATCCCGTTACTGGTATTTACTTTTAGCGCCATCACGTGGGTGCTCTTGGTGATTGAGGCAATGCTTGGTGCCCCCTTGATTGCACTAACCTTAATTATTCCCTCTGAGGATGAAATTGGTAAAGCAGGTCATGCGATTGTGATTTTATTGGGGCTTTTCCTAAGACCTGCTCTCATGATTTTAGGCTTTATCTTCGCTCAAAAAATACTCATGGTGGCGATTGGTATTTTAAATTTTGGATTTAAAGGTGCGATGCAAATGAGCATTGTGGGTGGTGTAGGGCCCTTTGGATTTGTCGCTATCATCGTGCTTTATACAGGCATTTGCACCACGTTAGTACATGAGTCTTTTAGCTTAATTTATGTGTTGCCTGATAAAGTATTACGTTGGTTAGGTGCCGGTGGTGAAAGCTCTGAGGCTGGGCATCTTGCTAAGGAAATGGAAGGGGCTCATGAAAAAGGGGCGGCTATTGGTAAAGGCGTCATGAAAGGTGGTCTTAGTATGGCTCAAAGTGTGGCTTAAAGAAATCTCCTTACCATAGCGTGAACCCGTTATGAGTAAGTAATGACTAAAAGGTAGTAGGATAATGTGCCATGAAACGTCATAGTATACTTCTCACCGTCATTGGATTAGCGTTATGCTTTATTCCAAGCGCTGTCTTTGCTTTTGAATTTTCATGGCAAAGCCCTGATGCTGACAAGTCTTTATTTTATCTTGGACAAATCTTTGGGCCTGTGGGCACGGCGCTTCCCAGCGGCTCTGGTAATGCTTTAATTAGCCAGTTATTTTCAATTTTTAATATTGCGGTACTCTCACTGGGCAGTATTGTTGTCAGTTATACAATCATTTTATCCACTATCAATACGGCCCAAGAAGGCGAAGTGATGGGACGAAAATGGTCTTCATTATGGATCCCCTTACGCTCCGCTGTGGGTATGGCCTTTTTAGTCCCCACCGCAAGTGGCTATTCTTTACTTCAAATCTTAATGATGGAAATTGTGGTTCATGGGGTTGCCGCGGCAAACCAAATATGGGCAAAAGTTGTTGAAGGCTTAAGCAGCGGTACGGGATTAAAAGGGACGGTAAACGTAGGTGATACCAGCACCGTTGCACAAAGCCTACTTAAAAGTGCCATTTGCGCGGAAGTGTTAAATACAGATACCAGGTGCCGCTCATCCATGGGTTCT
>CAZHSJ010000147.1:0-6658 GCA_964535225.1 Uncultured Candidatus Berkiella sp.
TAATTAGTGTTAAAACAATTTTTTCCAGATGCGGGAAGTTACGCTTAACGATGTAACTAAATGATTTTTAACATATTTTTGCCTTTTCCAGGCTGATTTGACTTCCAAGACAAAAAAGTATATATTATTTAGTATATACTTTAAAGCGAGGGGCGATGAGATGAAAAAAGCAAAATTATTTCAAAATGGCCAAAGCCTAGCGGTGAGATTACCTAAAGAGTTTCGAGTTAGGGGTAAAGAATTGTACATAAAAAAACAAGGTAATAACATTGTATTAATCCCAATAAACGAAGATCCATGGCAAGAATGGGAACAATCTATTAGTATGTTCTCTTCAGATTTTCTAGAAGAAAGAAAACAGCCGAAAACACAAAAAAGAGAACCCCTATGAAATACCTTTTGGATACAAATATTTGTATCTATATTATTAAGCATTCGCCACCTTCAGTAATTAAAAAGTTTCATACTCTTATTATTGGTGATATCGGTATCTCCACAATAACACTGTCAGAATTAGAATATGGCGTAGCTAAAAGTTCCCATAAATCTAAAAATGAAGAGGCATTAAGTAAATTTATTATGCCATTAGAAATTTTGGAGTTTGATAGTGCTGCGGCGTCAGTTTATGGCAAGTTGAGAGCTGAACTTGAAATTAATGGAAAGCCAATTGGTTCAATGGATATGCTGATAGCAGCGCACGCTTTATCGCTTAACGTTATTTTAGTCACTAATAACGAAAAAGAATTTACTAGAATTAAAAATTTACAAGTTGAGAATTGGGTTACCCCTAATTAGTAAAACGAGCGCCGCCCCACAGCTCGTAATGTTAATTCAAGGAGACATCTTTCCTGACAGAGGGGGTCTTCAAGGGGGTGCTTAATGTTTTGTTTGATTGATTGATCCCATTATAACTAAACAACAGGATCAGCTTAAACCATTAGAAAATTCAAATCACGCACACTTGCCGAAGGCTCACCATAAATGAGAAGTAAAAAGCAAGATAAAAAAATCCAAAAACTGTGTTAGCGATTTAGGGAATTTTTGCGCCTTCTATTTGAGTTAGCCTCATCTTTGTTCATTGAACGCTTTTGTTTTCGTACTGCATCTTTATAGGCAGGCAATATTGACACCGCTTGTTTTAGCTGCAAATGTAAAGCTTTATCTTTAAACTCATAATGTTCATCATAAAATGAATTCTCATGTTGTAAATTTGATGGGTGATCAATATAAAGAATGGTTGTTCCTTGTTCAGCAACTAGTTTTTTAAGCATCGATTTTGCACGCTGGGTTGAAGTAGGAGATAATCCAACAAATGGCTCATCTAAAAATACTATTTTAGGTTGTTGAAATAGAATACGAGCAATTGCAATTTTTTGCCTCTCACCACCAGACACATTATTCCACTCTTTTGAGTCAGCCTTAGATAGGTATTTATTTTGCTCATCAAAATGTAAATCCTTTAATATCTTAATAATTCTATCCCTATCACTTTTTTGTTGACACTTGCCAGGGTATGCAATTACATCATAGAGCGTTGCATTCTGCGGGATGAAGCTTTGCTGCGGCAAAACGAAAATATCTTTTTCATCACAAGGAAAATTAATTTTTCCTTGTGCAAAAGGCCAAAGGCCAGAAAAAGTTCTAAGAAGTGTACTTTTTCCAATACCATTTTCACCCGTAACAAGGTAAATTTTCCCTTGCTTAAACGTTAAGTTTGTCGATTGCAAAATAACGTTATCATGCTGATGGCCTGTATGTCGACTTATGATTTTCAATTTTTGCTTAGACAAATCTTGCACATAATGCTCATAATCAATTTTAAACCCTAATTCTATTTTTAGCCTTGTTAACCCTTGATTATTTGAGGAAAGCTTTGTAATTTTATTCTTCGTTTTGTCAATGTAATAAAGTTTATCCTCAATGAACGCGTAAGCTTTATTAGCCTTAAATTGCAACTTAGGAATTTGATTTGGCCTTGGAAGTCTTGACAACATGATAAAATCACAATTCTCGTTGCCCTCAATTGCAAGGCCTTTAATTGAAAATTCTTTTGTGTTATTGGATATTGTAAAATCAAGATTTCTAGCTTGGAGTACATTTTCCCATAAAGCTGATTGTTTTTTTGCTTGTAGTGTTCTGTCTGCAATAACAGCAGCATCCGTTAAATCATAATATTTGTCAGCCGGCCAGGTTAATATCCCATTGAATTGAGAAAAATTATTTGATATTGACCAAAGATCACTTTCTTGAATAGCTCTAGCCATTATTTGAGGTATGCAAAGTATAGTTGACGTCACCATATTAAGTAAATAATCCAACGAGGTAAATGAGCTTAAATATGATTGTATACTATTAATGGCTGATTCATTTTCAATGCTTTTTTCAGCCAAATATGAAAAGTTATTATATTCAACTTTATTACTTTTTATTAATGCTATTTGTTCAGCATATTTTTCAATATGTGATGTATAGTTATTGAACGCAGAGGTGTTGGTTTTGTTATCTTTAGATATATCAAACAATTTCCTACCAATTAAACTAACCCCAACCGAATACAATATCGAATAAAAAATACCACCCACAAACAATGTGCCTGGGAAAATCAGATATGCTGGACCAAAGGGTATATAAATAAATGGTGCAAATTGTAATAAGTAGTATGCACCAACAAAAGAATTTGTCAATTTATAAAAAAAATCATCAAAAATATTTACAAATTGAGCGCTGCCTTTAGATATGTCATGGCTAAAGAAATCTGAATATTTAATTTTATCATCTTTGTTGCAGCCTTTAATTTCTTTTAATTGATCGTTTTCAAGGGAAAAACCCTGTGCATAGGATATATTCGATGACACCCACTCTTGTCCTAAATCCTTTTGCAGCAACTGGTTAATTTGTTTAATTAATTTTCCTCTCACCACGGCTGTTGTTAATATCGCACCAACATAGACAACAGAGGGTTTAACTAAATCAATTAAAGCTTGAATAATTTGTGTATTACTAACTAAAGATGAACTCATCGTGGCAAAAAATGTGCCAACACCAGAATTGATCGAGCCAAAAATAAGCGCTTGAAAAATGTTCGATATCAGCAAAGTGCCTGCGAAAAGCCACAACCATAGGTATTCTTGGCTTTGAGAGGAAAAATAAGGTAAATATACCCTTAAAAGCGTAGAGTACTTTTTTTGATAATCTTTCAGCCAGAAAAAAATATTACCATATGTTTTCATGACAACCAGCTTAATCTATATCAAAGGCGCCTAACTATACCATTTTTTTCATCATTTTTCACGATATTAACCGTGCACATACTTAACTTCGGTTTAAAGATTAACTCTTTCATTTTTGGCTCTATCCTATTATCAGGACTACCTTAAATATCAGTTTGAAATAACCACCAATAAGATAATTTTCCGAAACTGGAATAACATAATGCCTACACTCTTCTTTTAGTATGGGGATTTTTATAGCGCGAGGTGAGCGAGCCCCGCCAGATTTTGCTTTGAATTTCTTCATTCACTTAAGGTGGAAGCCAAACGTACTTTACATTTGTGTTTGTGTTAGTATGGTGAACAACAATCTACAAGCATAACACCTAACCAATCCGGTGAGAGGATTTGATGAGTAAATATAGTCCATCAGACCAAATTTTACAGCAGATACGTAATGGCAATTATGAAGAATTTAAACAAGAATTGATTGACCATGAGTGTACATACCTGGATTTAAATAATAGAAACCTTGGCAATATATCGGAGGCATTTTTTAGCCATCTAGGGCGGGCCTTACGAAAAACAAAAGTGAAAACACTTAATTTTGGGCACAATAACCTTGGCAAAAAAGCTGCTGTTTTGGTGAAGGCACTAGTTAACACAAGTGTGACTAAGCTTAATTTGGAGCACAACAATATTGGAGCCCCTGACATTACTCGAATAAAGCAAGCCCCTGAAGAGCGTCTTAAATTCGTACCTAATCCCTTTTTTTACATGAGGCCAGGGGAGGCGCCATTTATCCCAGCTGGTTATGAATATATAGACCGACCTGATATAGTTGAAGATAGAACGTATTCAAATGTAGAAGCTTTTAAACAAGCTTTACAAGGCTCTTCTATTTGGAGTATTTATATACCAGGCAATCAAATAGGTGACGCTCAAACCAGATTAATCCATGAAGCAACTTTAGCAAATTGTCGACGTGATTTAATTACAAATGCGTTAAATCTCGGGTTTCAGTTAGGCGACATGGTTAGAAATTCAAAGACAATTGCAAATCCTAATAGTGATATATTAGGGTTCATCGCAGATCGCGTGCCGCACCTTTCAAAACACCCAATTGCAAAAAAGCGTTTTATTGATGGGTATGAAGCTTCCGTATCTCCTAATCCAGAAATAGACGCGATTGCTCTTATACCAAAAGAACTCCGCATCGATGTCTCTCCTAAGCGGACTAAGAGCACAACCGACCTTAAACCTAAAAAACCTTTTGACGCAGTCTCTTCAAAGAATGCTAGGAAGGGAAAGAATGCGAAAAATCCTGGAGTCGCATCTATTCCTAAGAAAGCAAAAGACTCAAGCGTCTTAAAAACAAAAGAGACAGCAAATGAAATGGCTTCCTCAAATTCAAGTTTGTTAAATAAAACCTGGGGGAAAATATGCAATTTCTTTCAATCTCCCTCAAGTCACCCCATATCATTAGGTATTTTAGGTGGTTGTCTTTTGATTGGCATTTCAAAGCTATGCTTAGGTTTCACTACATTAAGCGCATGTCATGCTGGATTTGGAATAATGGGAGCTATTAATATTGGAACGTATATAAGAAACTATTTTATCCACCAAGCCGTAGCGGATCTTAAAAGATCTCAGAAATCAGGCTATTTTTTATCTTCTGAAAAATTAGACGCATATAAACATGGCTGTGAAGCAAGCAAAAGTTGGACTCTTTATTTTGGTAGTTTTCTATCACGAAAAGATTTAATGCACCCATTCTATTTTGATGCTGGTATGCAAGAAAATTCTCAAAGAATACTACCAAGTATCTAAGCTTATAGTTTACATGTACGCTGAGCACCAAACTATTAAATCAATGCTTCAACTAATTGTGGCACCGTCAGCTTTAACAGCTTTTCCTCATTCTTCATTAATTCCATAATTTGGCTTGATTTGGCTTTATCAAATCTTGAGGCAATATTATTCTCAAATTTTTCCCATAAAAGCGGAATACCTTCTTCACGGCGGCGCTTATGCCCAAGTGGATATTCGCACGTTTCAGAAAGTGTTAAACCATCAGCAAAGGTAATATCAAGCCTATTTGCAATCGAGCGCTTATCTTGATCTAAATAATCTTGGCTGTATTGCGGACTTTCGATTACCTGTATTTTATCCCGAAGCAGATCAATTTTTTCGTCAGTTGCCCTTTTTTCTTCATAGGAATCTGCCGTTAATTTACCATCAAGCAGGGCAACAGCAACCATGTACTGCAAACAGTGATCTCTATCCGCTGGGTTATACAAGGGGCCTGTTTTATTGATAATCCGCATCGCGGCCTGATGCGTGGTAATTTGAATTTTCTCTATTTGATTCAATTTATCTTTACATTTTTTGTGCAAATCAAGTGCACACGCGACAGCCGTTTGCGCATGAAATTCAGCAGGGTAAGCAATTTTAAATAAGATATTTTCCATGACATAAGCACCCAGCTCTCTGGCAAAGGTAACGGGTTTCCCTTTGAAAAGCACCTCCTGAAAACCCCATTGTTTTGCACTTAATGCACTGGGGTAGCCCTTTTCTCCTTGCAACGTTAACATGGCAAGCCTAACTGCACGGCTTGTTGCATCGCCCGCTGCCCATGATTTACGGCTTCCGGTATTTGGTGCATGCCGGTAAGTACGTAAACTTTGACCATCCACCCACGCTTGTGACAGGGCATTGATCACCTCGTTTTTGTTACCCCCAAACAACTTGGTCACAATCCCAGTAGAAGCAACTTTAACTAAGATCACATGATCAAGTCCTACCTGGTTAAAACTGTTATTTAACGCAAGTACACCTTGAATTTCATACGCTTTAATCATTGCTTCTAAGAGATCCTTGACCGTAAACTCTCTTTTATAGATCTCTTTTCGCCTTGAAACAAAATCCATTACACTCAATAGTGCGCCTAAGTTATCCGAAGGATGCCCCCATTCTTGCGCTAACCAGGTGTCGTTATAATCCAACCATCGGATCATTGTCCCAATATCAAAGGCAGCCTTAATAGGATCTACTTCATATTGCGTACCGAACACTCTGGCGCCAACTTCAATACTGCATCCTGGCACTACCGGGCCTAACAATTTTGTACAAGCAGGATAAGACAAGGCCAACATGGCACAGCCAATACTGTCAATTAAGCAGTATTTGGCCGTTTCAAAAGCGAGATCACTCTTAATGTCATCATCCATGATGTAGTTAGCGAGTGTGACTAACACAGAATCATAGTCAGGGCGCGTATTGCTTAATAAGGACATTTTTTCCTCAATTACCTTTTTTCTATTGGCAAATAATTACGGGGGGCAGGTCCAATATATTCTGCAGAGGGTCTAATTAATTTATTGTTAGCCCGTTGCTCAATGCAGTGGGCAACCCAACCTGTGGTGCGAGAAATAACAAATAACGGCGTA
>CAZHSJ010000148.1:0-6653 GCA_964535225.1 Uncultured Candidatus Berkiella sp.
GTGCTATAAACTGTTTTGTCATATTCATTTTCACCCAAAACCACAATTTGTTTTGAGCTTCGAATGGCAGATAATACCTGCTGGTATTGCGTTAAATCGGCACTATATTGATTTGCTAGTTTTGCAATATCGTAATCATTAAAGACAGCTTGTTGCTGAGTGAGTTTTTCAATTGCCGCAGAGGGATCTCGTATTAATCGCTCGCCATTTGCACGAATGATTTCGATATGATCAATATACTTGCCAAAATCATCCCCTTCCCCCCTATTCATGGCATGGTGGGGTGCTTGGCCAAGATGGATCCCTGGCTCTAAATCAATACCCCGTTCTTGTAAACTACGACAATCAATTCTAGTAGTATGTCCTGCTAAATGTAGGTGAGCATTAGCTATGTCTTGCCAAAATCGGCGCTGCTCAAATACATTTTCTCTCTTGTTCCAATCCCGATTTTTTAAACCGAAGCCTTTACCGCTGACTTCGCGCATGGTAAGCAGAATATGGGCATGTGGGTTTTCAGGATTGTCTTCATGGATATTGACATCGGCAATCATCCCTTTGCTAACAAACTGCTTATCGCAATACTCACGGATTAAATCTATTCGTTCATCTTGAGATAACTCTTTGGGCAAAGCAATTAGTACCTCACGCGCCAATTGCGAATCCTTTCTTTTTTCTGTGGCTTCCACCTCATTCCAAAGGCGCTTACGATCCTTCACCCATTCAGGCGCATCTAGCGGCGCCATGATTTGTGAATACACTACCCCTTTCTTATTTGAATAATCATATTCAACCCCCAACCGCTCATCTAATAAACGCTCACCCGCCCTGTAGGCTGCTGCCCCAACAGCAGAGCGCCCTTGTGAACGTGAGATAGTTTTAACATCAAGGTGAAAGATAGCCATATCATTCCTTAAACTTGTCAAAGCACTCTAAAACATGCATCAAGTGTTTGGCAAGCACACGTTGCTCGCAACGTATAGAGTGCGCCCTTCGCTTCTCTTCGGTGTTTTTGCCAATTAGCTTGATATTACTAATCTTCCTTTTCCTCACTTCTCAATCTAGCTTCTTTTCCCTCGCTGTGCTCGGCTTTTTATCAGACCAAGTACGTTATTCAGAAATTTAAATGAAAATTATGCTTATAAGCATAAGGATTTTCTTGTCTTCAAAGATCTGATAAATGAAAATTATTGATAATATTCATGAAAGGACTTAATCGCTATGTCGCAATCAACCCCCGAGCTAGAGGCATTAATTAAAAAGCGCGCTCAGCTTGATGCACGAATTCAAAATCTCAAAGCAAAAGAAGCCACCCAACAACGAAAAGATGACACCAGGCGTAAGATATTAGTTGGATCTTATATTCTTGATAAAAACCATAAGGCCGATACGATGGATAAGATCATTCAGGATCTGGACAAGTTTTTATCTAAACCAAATGATCGCGCCTTATTTGGTCTCGCTCCCCGTGAAGAAAAAACGCCATCACAAACACATCCAGAAAGAATTTAAGGAAAAATATGAGCTATATTCTGGAAACTGTTGAGTTTGAACCTGAAATCAAAAAATGGCTCGAGTGGTTTTGCCATGAAAATGAACTCCCCTTTACTCAAGCCTTAAATCTTATTTTAGACATGGGTCGTCAAGTTGCTGAAAACGAAAAAACACCTTTCGAACTACCCAAAACCCAAAAGCTCGTTATTCAATGCGTCATGGAATCATTATTGATTTTAAAAGAAGCTCATTTGCCCGATCTCAAACAGCGTCAAGTTATTTCTGAAAAAGCAAAAGTTGCCATTCGTAAAACCTTAGGCTATCCAGAAACAGAATGTCATTCTTTATAAATTTTACCCGCGGTGGGCAAGTACAGTTCCACGGTATATATCGATTCTGGCAGGTCTTTGTTCGCTTTTTTAAAATTGGTTTTTTTGTTTTTATCTTATCAACTGCTTTTATTTGGTATTCTAAGACTAAGCCATATGAATTGTATCTGCTAGTGCAATGGGGGTATGCCACCCTCTTAAATGGCCCATGGGCCCATCCACCAAAAGCGATCCAGTTTCGTTATCCTAATGGGCGCGTTTATCAATTAATGCCAAAGCAAATTTTATCTCTGCCGATTCTCAAAAAGCAAAAAAGGTTAGCTCAAAGTCGGCTTTATGCTTCTCTTAAATTGGCAGGCTCAATATCAATAGCATTAAGTATCATAGCAGCTTATCTCTTTTCCCGTTATGGAGAGCAAAAAAACCAGCAACAGCCGCTAAGAGGCGCAACGTTTGCTACTCCAAATGAATTCAAACGCATTATAAAGCGAGCAAAAAAAGCTTCCCAATGGACTTTGGGTGATGTCCCTCTACCCCTTGAGGCTGAAACCCAGCACATCTTGCTTTGTGGATCACCAGGTGGTGGTAAATCCGTTACTACCCATGAGCTTCTTACGCAAGTCAGAAAGGCTGGGCAAAAGGCTTTGGTATATGACATTAAAGGCGCTTTTATCCCCCACTATTACCGGCCTGGTAAAGATTTTATTTTAAATCCATTAGATGAACGAAGCCCTTCTTGGAACTTATGGCAAGAATGCTCTTCTTTGACTGATTACGATGCAATAGCCGCAGCAATCGTGCCTGATAGCTCAATTGGTGACACCTTTTGGTTAAAGGCAGCAAGAACACTTTTGTCAATTTCCGCTTCTCAATTTCAGCATAAACCTGATCCCAGAATGAAAGATTTAATCCATCATTTGTTTTGCAGCGATCTCAAAGAGGTTGAATCTCTTCTTGAGGGGACGCTCGGCCATGCCATGGTTGGAAAAGATTTAGAGAAAGGCACGCGTTCAGTCATATTAACGTTGGTAACTTACTGCAAATCACTTCTCTACTTGCGCGATGAGCCAAGCATTCCAGGCTTCTGTATTCGCGATTGGATTAAAAATGAAGCAGATGATGCCTGGCTATTCATAAGCTCAAACCAGCGCATGGCAGACGCCTTAAAACCCATTATTTCTTTGTGGCTTGAACTGGCAGTCAACTCCTTACTTAGCCTTGAAGAAGATCGGAACCGTAGACTATGGTTTTTCTTTGATGAGCTGGCCAGCTTACAACGATTACCTAGTCTAGAGCCTATCCTTTCTCGCGGTCGCGGTTACGGTGCTTGTTTCGTGGGAGCCATCCAAGACATCCATCAGCTAAAAGATTTGTACGGCGATAAAGCAGCGGAAGTTTTAGTCTCTCTCTTTGGAACTTCCCTTTTCTTCTCAACCAACAATAACCATTCGGCAAAATGGGCTGCCGAACAACTTGGCAGATCAGAATTTTTAGAAGCCCGGGAAGGCTTTTCATTGGGATCCCATATGCGTGATGGAGTTACCCTTAATCAGCAACGTCGGCAAGAATTACTTGTTATGGATTCTGAAATTCGCCATTTGAAAAAGCGCGAGGCATTCATGGTTACTGCGGGTGGGTGGCCTGTAACAAAACTGAATTTTCAGTTTAAAGAACGAACATCCAACCACCCTTCTTTAATTGAACGAGATCTTCGAGGTATTGTCCAACAATTAACACAGATTGATAATAATATGGAAGATATAAGCAATGTTTCCAATCAATCTAAATCTGCTAATTTAGAAGAATCTGAGACCATTGATTTGTTTTAGATCCAAATTATTTAATCTTTAATTTTCAATCAAGGTTAATTTCTTCAAATTGCCAATGTGAAGGGGTCTTAAGATAGCTTTCCGCAAGATCTGCTAAACATCTTGGAAAAATTGTTTCCTTTGTTAGATGCAGATCTTCTAAAGGCCACCAACGAAGCTCCTTAACAACTTCTTTTTCTTCGTCCGTTAAATTAGTAGTTTTTATTTCATTGGTACTTATGTGAACTGCATAAAAGATCTCAATTAGCCTTGTTGGGAAGCCGCTTAAGTTCAAAACTTGCTCTCCAAAGGCTAATTGTGACTTTTGAAAAACAGTTAACCCAGCCTCTTCATACAATTCTCTTGCCAAAGCAGTCTCAATTGGCTCATCTTTTTCAATTCTACCGCCTAATGTGCACCAGAAGGAATGATTCAGGCTTGTTTTATTTTCTAAAATTGCCCAAGTGGAAACATGCATCAATAAGATATTATTTTCAGGATTAAACACTATAGCCCGTACTGTTCGACGTAAGTTGATCCCCATTATTAAATGCGCTTTACCATCAATGATCTGCTCTCCCATTTGAGTAAAACCATATTTTTTATATAGATGGATGGCTTTTGCATTAGATGCTTGCGGATCTACCAAGATTCGATCAGCTTCTACACAGCATTCTTTGATAAAGTATGACAAAATATGAATTGCATGCCCTTTATTCAATAAATTTTCGTTGCCAATAAAAAAATCAATGCCCAATGTATTCTTTAACGAATAAGAATAATACTCGTTCTCTTTATCTACTATGTAAGATTGGAAATAGCCCGCCGGTTGATCTTCGATATAAAAGAGATATCTCTTGATCCCCTCCTCCGGTTTGTAATGATTTTTCACTTGTTCTAATGTGCGATCACCATCATCCCAAAACTCTCGCACATGCTTATTCTGAAGCCATTGATGTAAAACGGTAAAATCTTTCTCTGTAAATGAAGCAATACGTATATGAGGAATGACTGTCATGAAAAAAGCCTTTATTATTTACATAATATCTTAAAGTAATAATGAAAGATGATATTCATCAAAATACTGTCCGTTCCAGCACATTGCTTTAGGCTCGTTTCCCCATAGTTTAAAACCCATGCTTTCATATAATTTTATTGCTGAAATATTGTTCGATTCAACGGTAATATTTGCAATTATACATTTCAATCGATCTTTTATATGATCAATTGCTTCTCGCAAAAGCGCTCTTCCAATTCCTTTTTGTCTGTAATCTGGTTGAACATACATCCCCCAGATATTACACTTATGCTTAGCCTTGAGTTGATTTTCTTGGTAAAGTCCAATTACCCCAACTAGTCTATCTTTTATGAACGCACCAAAAATGAGATTATCTATTCCTGCATGCCTAAGCAAAAAAAAAAAAAAAGAGTTCCCTGTTCTCTCTTCTTCTTCGTATGAACTCATAAAATTTGTAGGCGCATTTTTCAAGGATTCAAGGCGAATAGAAAAGTAGGCATCTAAGTCACTTACCATTAATCGCCTAATGCTATAATCCTGCTTGTTTACTTTGTGATCATTCAATGAACTTTTCCTATGTCTCATTAATTATTTTGTGCAAGCAAATAGCACGCTCGATAAACATTTAAGAATTTCTATAAACTATAATTTAATCCCTACTTTTATCATCTTCTAAATGTTGTATAGCTTTGACTTCGCGTTTTAATTCTTTTTCCAATTCTGCTTCAGTAGGCAAATGAAATTGATATTTTTTGGCGAATATCTGGTTTGATTTATCTCCAAGAGTATATTTTACCATTGCCTCATTTTTCTCAGTACACAAAATTAACCCGATTGTAGGGTTATCGTTCTCTACCTTGATCTCTTGATCAAAATAGTTAACGTATAACTGCATCTGACCTAAATCAGCATGCTTAAGCACATGCGTTTTAATATCTACAACTATGTAGCATTTTAGAATCACATGATAAAAAACCAGATCGCAATAAAATGTATCGCTCTCTAAAGTGATTCTCTTTTGTCTAGCAACGAATGCAAACCCCTTGCCGAGCTCTAAAAGAAATTGTTGTAGATTGTTAATCAATGCTTCTTCTACTTTTGATTCAACATGATAATGTCTTTCCGGCAAACCCAAAAATTCTAGGACAAGAGGCTCTTTAAGCGCATCTTCTGCGGTATTAATTTCTTGCCCTTGAAGTGATAACGCTAAAACTCCTTCCCTATCTTTGGAATTTGAAAGCCTATCAAATAGCATGCTCGCTATTTGTCTGCTCAATTCTCGACTGGACCAGTTGTTTTTGCTTGCTTCTACCTCATAGAATCTTCGTGCTTCTGGCCTTTTAACCTTAATCAGATGAATATAATGAGTCCATGAGAGATTATGAGGAAAAGGAGGGATTTCAGATTTCCGAAGCACCGCTTCGGATTTTGCCTCTCCCTCCCCATTTTCCAATTTCCGAAGCACTGATTCGGAAATTGAGAATGAGGTAACATCTTGATACGTAAGGTAAAAATTTCTAATGTTTTCAAGTGTATCTACACCAAAACCCTTTTGGTATCGTTGACGGAGATTGGTCGAAAGGTTGCGAAGGACAGCTTGCCCATATTCAGCCCTTTCGTGACCATGCTGCTCTTCTTCAACAATATCACGCCCGATGAGCCAATAGGCTTTTATCATATTAAGATCGATTGAACGCTGAACAACTTGACGCGCATTGTCAATATGAGCAGATACCTTTTGATACAAAGAATTGGCTCGACTAGGATCAATTAGTTCTGAACTCGTTGAAGGAAGTTTTTTTTTCATTATATCCGCATCTTTTTATATTATTGTTCAAAGCCAGGAGCCAATAGGCGGCTTAACATATACAAATAATACACCTTGTCTATGGCCTAAAGAAAAGCCGCTGCCCAGCCTGAATAACCTCTTCCCTCACCTCAAACCGGTAGAACCCCCCCCTCGCTCTTTTTGATATAGACTTAATCAAGCCTTTAGCTTCAAGTCTT
>CAZHSJ010000149.1:0-6649 GCA_964535225.1 Uncultured Candidatus Berkiella sp.
CGCTTCTCCGTCTTGCAAAATAGTGGCATAAAGGCCAAGGAGCGGCCCCAGTACGGCTGTTAACATTAATCCAATAATGCCTACCCAAATCATCTCACCGGAATCTCTACCCATAATGAGCGGAAACACCACATTCCCTGCGCCAAAAAACATGGAAAATATCGCTAAGCCCGTTTCCCAGGTAGACATTTGTAACATTGGTCGGCAAATACGTTTTAGCATAGGTTAATTCCTTTTATTTTTTCCCGCATAACCCAGTCGGGTGTTGATGCTAAGTTATTTTGTGCGCTGACGTAGCACTTCATATAAGGTAATACCCGTGGCAACGGAAACATTTAAGCTTTCGACTGTCCCTATTAATGGGATCTTTACCACTTCATCACAAGCCTCTAACGTTGTTCGCTTTAAGCCTTTATCTTCCGTTCCCATCACAATGGCAAGGGAGCGCTTTAAAGCTGCTTGAGATAAAAGACTTATCGTATTACCAGAGGTGCCAACCACCCACACTTCTTCTTTTTTAATTTGCTCAATAAACCGCACAATATTAGTGCAAACCACAACAGGTAAGGTTAAGGTAGCACCACAAGCAATTTTACTCACCAGCGCATTAATAGGGGCACTATTATCTTTAGGGACAATCACAAAATCTACCCCTAAGGCTTCAGCCGAGCGCAGGCAAGCGCCCAAATTATGGGGATCTTGAATACCTTCTAAAATAAGCAACAGCGGGTTTTTGCTGGTGCTTTTAAGCCAGCTTAAAATGTCTTTTTCAGTTTTAGGCGCCGCCATTTTAACTTTAGCGGCTATTCCTTGATGATGGGTCGTTTGCGTTAAATTGTCTAATTTTGTCGTCGCTATATTTTCAATGGTAATATTTTTGTGTTTTGCTTTTTCAATAACATGTTTAATCCTAGCGCTTATCTCCCCCAGTTCACAATAGACCGTTAAAATAGTCTCCGGGTGGTGATCTAATGCTGCCATTACTGCATGTACGCCATAGACAATCATGGAATTTGCCATTTACTTCTTCTTTCTTGCTTTGCGGGATTTATGTTTCTTTTTGCCCTTCTTGCGCTCTTTTGGTTGAGAGCGGTTCGTTTTCTCGGCTTTTTTATGCTGCTTCTTTTGTTGTTTCTTAGACTCTTTTTGATGAACCGGCATATGACGCAATTCTAAATCAATGCGTTTTGTTTCAACATCTACCCGAACCACCCGCACTTCAACACTATCACCCAGTCTAAAGACGGTTCTCGTTCTATCACCAATCATGCGGTGATGAATAGCATCGTAATGAAAATACTCATTACCTAATTGCGTAACATGTATTAGCCCTTCGACATATATATCCTTTAATTCGACAAACACCCCAAAACTGGCCACCCCAGAAACAACTCCTTTGAATTCCTGGCCAATCTTTTCAAGCATGAAATGGCATTTAAGTGCCAAGGCAGCATCTCGGGTTGCGTCATCTGAACGGCGTTCAGTTTCAGAGCATTGTAGCCCTAAATTTTCATAATCAAGATCATCTGCTTTCTTTTTACCTTTATTTTCTAGTATTTCCACAATACCCCGATGAACAATTAAATCCGGGTAACGCCGAATAGGAGAGGTAAAATGAACATAGCTTGGATAAGCAAGCCCAAAGTGGCCAATATTTTTGGGACTATATTGTGCCTGGCTTAAAGATCGCAGCATCACCGTTTCTATCATGTGTTTATCTTCACGGTGCTGAATTTGCTGAATCAGTGTACAAAAATCTTTGGCGGTTGGTTTTTGTTGCCCGGGTAAATCTAATCCTAACTCTGATAAAAACTGCCTGAGTGATTTTAATTTTTCCGCTGGCGGCCGGTCATGTATACGAAATAAAGTAGCCTTTTTATGCTTTTGTAGAAATTTCGCAGCACAAACATTTGCCGCCAACATGCTTTCTTCAATCATTTTGTGTGCTACATTGCGCACTTGTGGCACAATACTTTTTATTTTTCCACTGACATCAAATAAAATACGAGTTTCAATCGTATCAAAATCAATGGCGCCCCTTTCTTTGCGTTGCTTAACGAGCGCTTGGTATAAATCATGTAAGGCTAATAAGGGTTTAACTAAAGTAGCATGTTTTTCATGGACTACTTCATTTCCACGAACTATCTCCGACACCTCAGTATAAGTGAGACGTGCTTTTGAATGCATGACCGCGCGATAGAACGTTGAGCGCGTGATCTCACCCATGGGACTAATGCTCATTTGGCAAACCATACAAAGGCGCGGCACGTTAGGTTTTAGCGAGCATAACCCATTAGACAACACTTCTGGCAACATGGGCACAACACTGCCGGGGAAATAGGTTGAGTTACCACGAAGTTTCGCTTCTCTGTCTAGCGCAGAATTGGGTTTTACATAGTAGCTCACATCCGCAATCGCAACCCATAATTGCCAGCCACCCTCTTTTTTAGGCTCGCAATAAACGGCATCGTCGAAATCTTTGGCATCTTCGCCATCTATAGTAACCAAAGGTAACGCGGTTAAATCCGTGCGCTCATCGGTTGATTTTATATCTCTCTCATCATATTGCTTGGCTTCTTTTTCTAGCGCTTTTGACCAAAATTCAGGGATCCCAAATTTACGAATAGCCATTTTTACTTCAATGCCGGGTGTAGAAAAATCACCTAACACTTCAATAACTTTGGCAACCGGCTCGGAATGATATTGGTATTTTTCCTCACGCAAGATCTCAATCTGAACAATATCGCCATCTTTGGCTTGGTTTTTGTGTTCTTTGGGAATAGTAATGTGATGAGAAAATTTTCTATCAAACGGTAGCACTTCCACAACATCGCGCGTTTTAATTAAACGCCCAATCACCAACGGGGTTGTTGCTTGAATTAATTTGGTAATACGGCCTTTGGCAAAGCCATCCTTACCTATTTGTGTGACTTGAACTTCTACTTTATCGCCATCATAAAAACCTTTTAAGGTCAGCCCGCCTAGCAAGATGGTCTGTCCCTCTTCGGATTGGATATGCCCCATTCCTTCTTTTTCGATAACAATATCACCCACAATCGTTTGGGCATTCGTTAAGGGCACATAGCCCTCGGGCGACTTAAATAACTGGCCATCTCGGACCATGGCTTTTAAACGCCGTCTTAATCCTTCCTGTAAATCAGGATCTGTTAGCGCAAAATGCGCTATTAACGCTTTTCTTTTGGTTGGCTCGCCTAATTCCGTTAATACCGAAAGGATATACTCTCGGCTTGGAATGGGCGTTTCATAATTTTGGGCTTCTCTTTCTAAGAAAGGGTCCGCTTTGTGTTCTGGTGGGGTGTTTTTTTTTGACATGTTATTTATATTGACTTCTTTGTCTTGGCACGTTAGATTCGCGCTCAATCCTTACGCCGAGGTGGTGAAACTGGTAGACACGCAAGTTTCAGGTACTTGTGGAGGTAACTCCTTGGAGGTTCAAGTCCTCTCCTCGGCATTCCTCTTCTCATTTTGTTTTTATGCTTCGTTGGCTTCGTCCCTTTACCCCCGTCATGTACTAAGATGTACACTCCGGGGGCTTCAGGTACTTGCCGCCTAGCCTAAAAACAAACTGATTCGAGGAACTCCCTCTTCCATTTCGCTTTTATGCTTCGTTGGCTTCGTCCCTTTACCCCCACGGGGGCTTCAGGTACTTGCCGCCTAGCCTAAAAACAAACTGATTTGAGGAACTCCCTCTCTCGTTTTGTCTTTGCGTTGTTAGTGCGAACCTACCAATTAACTAATAAACTTAACTTACATAAATGAAGCTAACATAATCGTATCACGTCGGTCGGCGCCTGTTGAGACCATACCGATAGGCGTACTCACTAACTGGGACAAACGCTCCAGATAGTTACGGGCCGCTTGGGGTAAGGCATCCCAGGTTTTCATCCCTTGGGTGCTTTCCTGCCAACCAGGCCACACTTCATAAATCGGTTCGCATTGGGCAAGCACTTCGGCATCGACCGGCGGCACATCCCATTGTTTGTCTGCAATACGATAACCCGTACAGATCTTAATCTCTTTTAATCCATCAAGCACATCTAATTTTGTAATGGCAAGATGGGACATACTATTGATTTGAGCACTTCTTCGCATCGCAACAGCATCAAACCAACCACAACGCCGAGCTCTGCCTGTGGTAGCGCCAACCTCTTTTCCGACGCTGGCAATATGCTTGCCAATGTCATCATGAAGTTCTGTCGGGAAAGGCCCGCCCCCAACGCGCGTACAATAAGCTTTAGTAATACCCACCACCGTTTGAATATGACGCACCCCAAAACCACTGCCTGTGGCAACACCACCCACCGTGGTATTGGAAGAGGTAACATAAGGGTAGGTGCCATGATCAATGTCTAACATCGTTCCTTGCGCACCTTCGAAAATAATATTTTGATTATCTTTAAAGCTCATGCTTAAGAATTCAGGGACATCGACAATGACCTTAGCCAAAAGATTACGTGCTTGATTTGCCTCTTCTAAAATGGGCCCTTTGGCCACGGGTTCTTCTTTAAAATACTGCGTTAAAATAAAATTATAGTACTCTAAGTTTTTCTCTAACTTTTGCTCAAATTGCTCTGCATTCAACAAATCAACCATTCTAATGGCACGTCTTGCGACTTTATCCTCATAGGCAGGACCAATACCACGACCTGTTGTCCCAACCGCCTTTGCGCCTTGCGCTTTTTCTCGCGCTTTATCTAACGCAACGTGATAAGGCAACACTAAAGTGGCAGCATTGCTCACGAGTAATTTTTCTAAAACAGGGATCCCTTTTTGATTCAATAGATCAATTTCCTCCATCAAAGCACGAGGAGAAATCACCACACCTTGACCTAATACACATTTCACGCCTTGGTGCATAATGCCAGAAGGAATTAAATGTAAGACCAATCGATTGCCATCAATCACTAAGGTATGACCCGCATTGTGTCCACCTTGGTAACGGACCACAACCTGGGCACGCATCGTTAACAAATCAACAATCTTACCTTTGCCCTCATCGCCCCATTGGCCGCCGAGGATCACCATTGTTTTTGCCATTTTTGGGCTTCCTACACGCTTATTAAAACTGGTTTGCTCGCACGATATACAACAACACAACCCCTGCCAGCATACTAATAAAACCAAATACCCGAAGGAAAGTATCGGATTGGGAAGACACTAGGAGGATCATACGACGCCATTTGGCGGGACTTGTAAAAGGCATAATGCCTTCAAAAACCAATAATAGGGCTGCTGCTGCGAAAATATCATTTAACATATCATTGTCCAATAAAAAACTCGGGCGCATTTGCGCCCGTGTTTAATCAAGAGGTATTTTACCAAGCCTAACTAACTTTTGCCATTACTTCCGCCTGTGCGTCTGAAGTACTTAAAGAAAGAATCATCAGGTTTGATTACTAGCATATCATTATTACCTTTAAATGTCTCTCTATAGGCTTCTAAGCTACGGTAAAAACTATAAAATTCAGGATCTTTGCTATAAATATCGGCATAAATCTTGGCAGCCTGGGCGTCACCAGAGCCCCTGACTTGATTTGCCTGGCTTTCTGCGGTTGCCGCTATCACAATCACTTTAGCATCCGCATCAGCGCGAATAGCCTCCGCCCGAGACTGCCCTTGCGCGCGATGCTCAGCGGCAACACGTTGACGCTCTGTTCGCATCAAATTAAAAACAGACTCACTCACTTCTTTAGGTAAATCAATTCGTACGATTCTGGCATCCACCACCTCAACCCCTAACGTTTTAGAGGCATTATTAGCATCATGACGGATTTTTTCCATCACTTTGCCTCGGTCTTGTGACACCACATCATTTAATTTGCGTCGGCCAAATTCCCCGCGCAAACCATCCACAATTTTTTCATGCAAAAGTTGCTCTGCTTTTTTCTTATTGCCGCCACCTGTTGCATTATAAAACTTTGCAAAATCGCTAATACGCCATTTGGCAAACAAATCTACAATTAGCTCTTTCTTTTCCTGGGTTGGAATTCGAGAGGTAGAAATGTCTAACGACTGGATCCGTTTATCAAAATAACGCACGCTGTCAATAAGTGGGAATTTGGCTCGCAAACCCGGCTGTAAAACTTCAGCTTCTTTGGTTTGTGAGTCAACCACAATATTACCAAGCCTTACTTTAATCGCGCGTTCAGTTTCATCGACAATAAATAAACTTAATACCCCAATCACGAGAAGGCTCGCGATGGTAGCAAAAGTGATTGTTTTTGATTTACTTGTCATTTTAACCTCCACTTCTTACAGGACGCTCAGCGTCTTCATAGGAAGGACGTCTCATTGTACGATTAATAGAACTCATTGAGTCCGATGTTTTTTCCACAAAGGGAGCATTATCGTCGTCATCTCTTTGAGGTAGCTTTGCTGTTTTATTTTCTATTAATTTATCTAATGGTAAATAAACCATGTTATTGGAACCATTTACATCGATGAGAATTTTCGACGTATTTGCATAAACATCTTGCAACGTATCAATAAACATTCTGTCTCTTGTCACCTGAGGTGAGCGTTGATATTCAGGTAATACTTCTGCAAATTTAGCAGTACGACCTTGCGCTTCCAAAATAGCTCTTTCTTTGTAAGCTCTTGCTTCCTCAAAGGTACGCTTTGCACGTCC
>CAZHSJ010000150.1:0-6614 GCA_964535225.1 Uncultured Candidatus Berkiella sp.
AATATTTATTATATTAATATTGCTTCCCGTTATCGCTTATGCAGGCGATTTTAATTTTGATGCGTTTTCCGTAACCAATGATGGGCATGGGGCGCAAAAATATTCTGTCAATTTACAGTTAATCGCACTAATGACAGCGCTAACCTTGCTGCCCGCTGTTATTTTAATGATGACCTCTTTTACAAGAATAATAATTGTATTATCAATTTTAAGACAAGCCTTAGGCATGCCGCAAACACCAAGTAACCAAATCATTATTGGGTTATCATTATTTTTAACCATGTTTATTATGGCGCCAGTTTATAACGATGTTCATGAAAATGCTATTAAACCTTATTCTGAAAATAAAATCACGCAAGGAGAGGCTTTTAAAAAGGCAGCTGTTCCTGTTAAACAGTTTATGTATAACCAAACAAGAACTGAGGATTTAGATTTATTTTTGGAGATTTCAAATTCACAAATTGAGTCTAAAGATGCTGAGCATGTTCCCTTATCTATTCTTATTTCCGCATTTGTAACGTCCGAACTAAAAACGGCGTTTCAAATTGGTTTTATTATCTTTATTCCTTTTTTAATTATTGATTTGGTGGTGGCCAGTGTTTTAATGTCAATGGGTATGATGATGCTTTCTCCCTTAATTATTTCACTGCCATTTAAAATTATGCTTTTTGTGTTAGTAGATGGTTGGAACCTTATTTTAGGAACACTTGCTTCAAGTTTCGCTATGGTAGGTACATAATGTCGCCAGAAATTGTGATAGATCTCATGAGAGAATCCATCCTTGTGTTATTGATGGTTGTTGCAGTGCTGATTCTGCCAAGTTTGATTGTGGGAGTGTTTATCAGTATTTTTCAAGCAGCAACACAAATTAATGAGCAATCATTAAGTTTTATTCCGAGGTTAGTCGCTGTATTTATAACATTAATGGTTGCCTCTCCCTGGTTAATCCGGGTTTTAGTCGATTTTACCAATAATATATTTGAACAAATTCCACATGTTATTGGGTAACTTATGGTAGACCTACCCGCCAATATCCCACAACTTGTTTTTTACTATATTATGCCATTTATCAGGATCTCTTCTATGGTAATGGCATTACCTATTATTGGTACGCAGCTTGTGCCAGGAAAAATTAAACTAATTATTAGTATTGGTTTAACACTGATTGTGGTTACCACAGGCGAAGTTCATTTAACCAATGTCATGGAAGTACCTTTTTTATATATTGTTTTATCTATTGCCTACCAAATTGTAATCGGCGTTTTGTTTGGTCTTATTATCCATACTATTTTCCAAGCATTTAATATAGCAGGACAAATCATTGCCATGCAAATGGGCCTTGGTTTTGCCCAAATGGTAGATCCACAAAGTGGTGTTTCAGTGCCCACGGTTAGCCAGCTATTTATGTTGGTGGCAACATTATTATATTTATCAATGAATGGTCATTTGTTTGTTATCAGCGCACTGATCGAAAGTTTTAAGACAATACCTGCTGTTATTAACGAGTTTGCCCCCATTGAATTTGATGAGGTCTTTACATTAGGGGCCATGATGTTTTCATATGGTTTAAAAATCGCCCTTCCTGCGGTTGTTGCTCTATTAATAACGAATATTGCTTTTGGGGTTATGACCAAAGCAGCACCGCAGTTTAATATATTTTCTATCGGTTTTTCTGTGTCGATGCTTTTAGGGATTGCACTTATTTGGATTAACTTTTCTTTTATCATGCCGGTATTCACTAATTTAACAGAAACCACGCATGTTGCTTTATTGGAGGCAACAAGATAGCGCATGGTTGATACAGCACAAGAACGGACAGAACAGGCCACCCCGAAAAAGGAGAAAGAATCCAAAGAGCGGGGGTTGGTCGCTCGTTCTAAGGATTTTAACTCATTGGTTGTTTTATTTTTTGGTTGTGTTTCGTTTTTAGTATTCGGACATTACATGTCTTTTAAAATGCTAACACTTTTCAAGCAGTTTTTTGCCTTTGATGCTCAGGCAGTTTTACAAAACGATAATTTAGTAACAAATCTTGGCTCTGGGTTCTCGACGGGTTTTTATATCTTGCTCCCCATACTTATTTTAATATTGCTCTCAAGCTTAATTGGCAGTTATTTAATGGGGGGGTGGTCGTTTTCATGGAATAATGTTGTACCTAAATTCGAACGCTTAGATCCTATCAATGGTTTAAAGAAAATATTTTCCCTAAAAGGCGTGATGGAGCTGGTTAAATCCATTTTAAAAGTAAGCTTGGTGTTTATTGCTGCTTACCTTATATACACCTTGTATTTTGAAAAAATTGTTTCTTTAAGTCTGTTTGAATTAAATGCGGGTTTAAAGACTGCTTCACATATTATGATTTTTTCATTTTTTATTTTAGTAAGCAGCTTAATTGTCGTCTGCTTGTTTGATGTTCCCTTTCAAATCTGGGATTTTAGACGACAACTGATGATGACAAAACAAGAGGTAAGGGACGAATATAAAGAAACCGAAGGTAAGCCCGAGGTTAAATCTAAATTACGTAGTATGCAGCGTGAGTTAGCACAAAGAAGAATGATGCAGGCTATTCCTAAGGCTGACGTTATCATCACTAACCCAACGCACTATGCTGTTGCTTTAAAGTACGATGAGAAGAAAATGAAGGCACCTATTGTAGTTGCCAAAGGGGTAGATCTTGTAGCAATGCGAATTATAGAATTAGGTAAAACGCATTCTATTACAACAGTAAGCGCACCGCCTTTGGCACGTTCAATTTACTTCCACACTGAGATAAATCATGCCATTCCACAAAAGCTCTATGTGGCAGTTGCTAAAATTTTGGCGTATGTATATCAGCTTAAGCAATATCGTCGTGGAAAAATTAAACGACCAAAACCTCCAACTGAATTTGAAATACCAACGGATATGTTAAAGTAGGTAAAAAATGGAAATTGTGAAAAACTTTAATCAGTTTCGACCTTACTCGCATATCGGGTTTGGGGTACCTGTATTTGTTATTGTTTTATTAGCAATGATGATTTTACCATTGCCGCCGTTTTTATTAGATATCTTTTTTACTTTTAATATCACTTTGGCATTATTAGTGTTATTGGCGGGTACTTATACCTTAAGACCGCTAGATTTTAGCATTTTCCCTATGATTTTGCTCCTGGCAACCTTATTACGCTTAGCCTTAAATATTGCTTCTACTCGCGTTGTGCTATTACAAGGTCACACAGGAACCGATGCTGCTGGAAAGGTCGTTGAATCCTTTGGTGAAGTGGTTATTGGTGGTAACTACGCTGTTGGTTTTGTGGTGTTTCTCATTTTAGTTATTATCAATTTTATTGTGGTTACCAAGGGTGCTACTAGAATTTCAGAGGTGAGTGCCAGGTTTACCTTAGATTCCATGCCAGGCAAACAGATGTCTATCGACGCGGATTTAAACGCCGGCGTTATCACACAAGAAGAAGCGAGAATACGCCGTCAGGATGTGACAAATGAAGCAGATTTTTATGGCGCGATGGACGGTGCGAGTAAATTTGTGCGTGGTGATGCCATTGCAGGGATTTTGATTTTAATTATTGATATTATTGGTGGTTTTATCATTGGTATGATTCAACACGATCTGTCTGCTGAAGATGCCTTCAGAGTATATGGTTTGCTTACTATCGGTGATGGGCTTGTTTCGCAGATCCCCTCCCTTTTACTTTCAACCGCTGCGGCTATTATGGTAACGCGGGTTTCCTCTTCTAATGATGTGTCTACGCAAGTAAAAAATCAGGTTTTTTATCAATTTAAACCTTTGGCTATTTCAAGCATCGTATTAGGGGTATTAGGGATCATCCCAGGTATGCCACATGTTGTATTTCTGGGTATTGCTGGGTTGTTAGGGTTTGGTGCCTATTATCTTCAAAATGAAGTGATTAAGAAAAAAGTTCAAGAGGAGAGTAAAACAGTCACTAAAGATGAGGTGGCTAAACAAAAAATAACTGAACCTGCTGAAGTAAAAGAAGTAAGTTGGGATGATGTGCCTTTGTTAGACGACATAAGTCTAGAAGTAGGTTACAAATTAATATCGTTAGTAGAATCAAAAAATGGTGGCGAATTACTCAATCGCGTTAAAGGTGTACGTAAAAAACTTTCTCAAGAATTGGGCTTTTTAATTCCTTCTGTTCATATTAGAGATGATCTTAACTTAGGGCCCACTAGCTATAAAATTTCTCTTTTGGGGGTATCTTTAGGCGAAGGCGATGTTTTTCCGGATAAAGATCTCGCGATTAATTCAGGCCAGGTAGTAGGTAAAATAGAGGGTATTGCGACTAAAGATCCTGCCTTTGGACTTGAAGCGTATTGGATCAGTAAATCGCTTAAGGAGCAAGCACAAACGCTGGGTTATACGGTAGTTGATTCTAGTACTGTTATTGCAACGCACCTTTCTCAGGTTGTCCAAGATTATGCACATCAGTTATTAGGCCATCAGGAAGCGCAGAAAATTTTAGATATTTTGGCAAAAAGTTCACCTAAGCTGGTGGATGATCTCGTGCCGGATAAACTCACCTTATCAGTTGTGGTGAAGGTGTTCCAGAATTTACTGGAAGAACATGTTCCCTTGCGTGATAGTAAAACTATTGTAGAAACTTTGTCGGAATATGCTGCAAGGAGTCAAGATCCTGGCGCGTTAACAGAAATAGTACGTGGTGCTTTGGGGCGGTTAATTGTACAGCAGCTTAATGGTTCTTCGCCTGAAATCCCTGTTGTCACCTTAGATCCAAAACTGGAACAGATTTTGCTGCAATCAGTACAAACAGGAGGAGTAGAAGGGGGAGCCATTGATCCTACCTTGATGGATAAAATGCAAAAAGCCGTTGTGCAGTTTGCCAATAAGCAAGAAATATTGGGGCATCCGGCCATACTGCTTGTTCATCCAAGTATTAGACGACTTCTTTCAAAACTGTTAAAGCATTTTGCTAAGAATTTATCAGTATTGTCATTTAAAGAAGTGCCAGATGAAAAGCAGATTAAAGTTATCTCAACCTTAGGATTTTAGCTAAGATGAAACAAGAACAATCTCAGGAATTTATAGGTAATACCATTAGCGCTGCTTTACGTCAGGTTAAAGCTGCTTTTGGTCCAGATGCAATTATTTTATCTCAGCATGAAGCAGCAGGGAAAGTAAGCATTGTAGCACTTCCTTCTCATGCTGCATTGCCGATGGCCGCTAATGCCGAACCTGCTAATAAAACAATGCCTATTGTTTCTTTGTTTGCTAAAGCAGATGAGGATGTATCTCAAGACGATGATATTTTTAGCGCTACTTATTTGCGTGCGCCAATAGATAAAAAGCAATATGAAATAAGAGATGAGATTTCCGAATATATTAAAGTAGAATTAGCATCAATTAAAGAATTAATTTCACAAAATGTTCCAAGGGATGAAAAATCAACATCAGAAAGTGTTTTAAACCCACATCACGTTGCTGTGCTTAAAGTATTAAATAAAGCAAAATTAATTACGCCTTTTATTAGTCACGTGCTAACAACGCTACCGCCTGATTTATCATTAGAGCAAACGTGGGAATATATTATTGATAAAATGGTGGGCGCTATCCCTTTTGATAGTAACCATCTTTCAACTAAAAAAATTAAATCGTTGGTGGGGCCAAGCGGAGCTGGGAAATCTTTATTATTAGCAAAACTGCTTATTTACTATGCTAATAGGCCGCTTAGAAACAATTTTGCTATTATTTTTGTCAATAATAATAACCTTAAGGTGTTAGAAGAATCAAAAGTGTATGCCCGGTTATTTAATGTGCCATGTTATTATGTGGAAAATACTAATGAGCTCGAAGTTGCTTTTGAGCGCTGCCAGGAAGTTGAGCATGTTTTTATAGATTTTCCAGCTTATGATTTTAATTTTTCTGAAAACAATTATTACGTTAACTTTTTACGTAATTATCGTGAACAAATTGACAATGTTTTAGTCGTTAGTGCCCATTACCCCTATAGTTATGTTGAACGTTTTTATAATGCTTTTCAAGAAAACCTCATTGATGCTATTTCTATCACGAAATTAGATGAAACCAATGCATGTGAAGAAATTATTAATTTTATTATTAATCACCCACTTCCTGTAAGAAATTTGAGTTTTGGTTCCTTGAATTTTATGCAGGGATTTTCTTCTCGACTCATGTTTGCAGATAAAGAATATTTTAAAAATTACCTTACACGTACCTTAGTAAGTGCTCATTAACCGGCGAGGGCTACATGTCTCAATTACCTATTAGCAAAGTAAAACCTATTCAAGTCCTTGCGGTGAGTGGTGGCAAGGGTGGGGTAGGTAAAACCAATGTCGCCGTTAATCTAGGCATGAGTTTATCTAAAATGGGTAAACGTGTTGTACTTTTTGATGCCGATCTTGGGCTTTCCAATGTGGATGTGATATTAGGTTTAAAACCTACTTTAACTATTCAGGATGTGTTGTTAAGCCGCTGTGCTTTGGAAGATATAATCCTAGAGGCGCCCCAGGGGTTACGGGTTATTCCAGGTGCCTCTGGGGTGCAATCCTTGGTTGAGATGCAGCCTAAAGAATATGCTGGGCTGATTCATTCCTTTGATTCCTTGGCAGGGAAATTA
>CAZHSJ010000151.1:0-6560 GCA_964535225.1 Uncultured Candidatus Berkiella sp.
TGGGTTCTGCTACTGTATTGGGCTATCTCAATAACACGGTTGATGCAAGCTCCCCTGATGCAGGTAAATTTTATGTCGGCGTTCAAGGCGACACCTCAAAAAGTAATATTTGCGGTGCTTACTCCTCTGGTAATGTGCCCGCAGAAGTGGAAAGCCCAGCAGCGTGGTACGCTTCTAATCAATTAGCCTTTGGGCTTGCTTATGCAAATGTACAATTCCCGGCCAGTGAGATTATAGCCGCGGTGCCTGCTTCTATAACCGACATAGAATATACAACGAAAAATATTATAACGGGAAACTTAGGATCGACCCCACAAAAAGCAGTAGACGCAAGCTCGCTTGATACCGCAACTAAACAAGCATTAGATAATGGTTGGTTATTCGCCGGCAGCTATTATTTTGCCATTATTTCTGTCAGTAGGACTTTATCCTATCCTGCTCCCGTGGTAGATGTGACGCCGGCAAAAGGTTCTGGGCAGTTAGCCAATGTAACAACCGCTTGCCAAGATGCCTATAATGATACCTTGGCCGATATGACTACCTATTTAGCGAATTCTAAATTTTCTGCAACGCCCGGTTCAGTTGGGGACAGGCTCGTTCTAAATACTATCCCAACACCCGATGGTTTCACCGCTGCCATGGATGCTATTAATCAACCTTTAACCAGTTTTATGAACTCGTTCATGTTGAGTTTGTCGACGGATGATCCCAGAGGCGCTATTCCTTCCCTAGCGGGCATTGGCTCACTGATCCTCAATATCGCCCAAATTATTTGGTTTGCTGTGATTATCGCGGCGCTACTCATTATGCTGCCCGCCTGTATTATGGAAATGTTTCAGCCTATTTGCGCGGCGGTTGCAGCGGCATTTGCCATCATCCTTCCGTTAACTACCGCCGTGGTGATGATTATGTGGTCTATTGGCGCCATGATTGGTATTTACCTGCCGATGGTGCCTTATCTTGTGTTTACGTTTACGGCACTTGGGTGGATCTTACTGGTAGTGGAAACCATTGTTGCAGCCCCCATTGTGGCCCTAGGGCTGGTGAGCCCATCTGGTGAACACATGGGTAAGGCAGCGCCTGCTGTACTTATTGTTGTAAATGTCTTTTTACGCCCCTCTCTCATGGTGATTGGTTTTGTGATTGCCTCCAAACTGTGTGATGTGATGGTGAGCATGCTTAACTATGGCTTCTTTGCTACTTTAAGCTCCTCAGCGCATGCGGCAGGGATCTTTGGTGCAATTGCAACTGTCGCTTTGTATGGTGGTGTTGTTATCGCGATTATTCATGAATCTTTTAGTTTAATTCACGTTTTACCAGACAAAATTGTACGCTGGATAGGTGGCCAAGCTGAACAGTCCCGTGTGAAAGAACAAGTTGCTGAAGCCAAGAAATCTGCTGAAAAAGGCGCCGAAATGGGCGGCGCTATTATGAAAGGTGTCAGCGGGGCCCTTCAAGATAAGGCCAAAGAATGGAAGAGTAAGGGCGGCGGTGAAGAAGAAGGTGGCGGCGGCAAGGGCGGCGGTTAAGCCCTCACCTATTATACCCTTCGCAGATGAATTTTCGGGGTTGTTGCCTTCTCCCATCTCGCAATCCTCATGTATTGCTTATACACTCCGGTTGCTCGAGGGCTCGGCGCCTACCCGAAAAATCATCCTCGAAGGGTATATCTCTCATAATACCTTGCCGATACTCTAAAGGTGAGGGTTACAAAACATGCAGAAGGTTTGCGAGCTTTACTACAACGCGAGTATTAAATATGGGCTAAACCCCATTCCCTCAGACTATATTGCTGGTTTTTTTATCAAGCTAAACAAAAAAACATACGTCTTTAGGGGGTGCCACGTGCCCTTTAATGATGTCAGCAGTGCTAGTGTCGCCGTTAATAAGTATTGTACTAACCGGATCCTCAATGAAGCGGGGCTTCCTGTGCCTAATGCTGATGCCATTAATGCCATTGAATCAGAGGAAACTGAAGAGGTGCTTGCTAAGCTCCGATTTCCTCTGGTTATAAAACCAACCTTTGATACGTCTTGTGGCGATGGGGTGACTTGCAATATCAAAGATAGAGCAACGTTAAATAGCTTGTTAGAAAAATCCTTTGAAAAACATGAGATAATGAGCCTAGAGGAATACCATGGTGGTTTACGCTCTTATCGCGTGCTGATTTTATTTCATAAAATAATTGGCGTTGTTGAAAGGATCCCGGCGCATGTTATTGGCGATGGTGAGCATACCATTTCCGAATTAATCGAAATAAAAAATTTAGAGCGTGCTAAATTTAAAAAAGACATCCCTTTAGGAAAAATTAGAATAATGCCTGAAACACAATTTATTTTCAACGAACGCGGTATTAACGCTGACACTATCCCCGCTTTCGACGAAAGGATCCCCATTCGCTATATTTGTAATTCAACTTTTGGTGGCAGCATTGTGGGTTTGCAGGTTAAAAACATCTGCAAAGAAAATGCAGATCTGCTTATTCGTGCCTCAAAGGTGCTTAATTTAAAACTTGTTGGCTTTGATTATATTTGTACCGATATCAGCATCCCTCACTCAACATCAACTGGTTTTATTATTGAGGCCAACCCAAGCCCTGATATTTCAATTCATGAAACGGTTTTAGCAGGTGTACCCACAAAAGTAAGTGAAGCAATTATAAGAAAATTTATTAAGGAACATTTCTTGGCTTTTATATGGCACAAGCTAAATACCGGCATTATTGCCATTTGGGTAAGAATGGGGTTAGTGCTTTTATTAGGAACCTTAGGATTTATATATTATGTCCTTCGCTAATATGGATGTTACTATGCGCGCCTTAAGAAATCTTGGCACCTTTTCAACCACGCATATGGCGCAAAATGCGGTGCAGGTATTTAACAAGTTTGCCCCATTAAACGCCGTAGACAGCTGCGCTTATCCAGAATTTATTGCCATGGAGCAATTATGTGGTGAATTTCTGTTAAACTTATTTCATGCGCAAAACCCACAGGAATATACCTTTTTTAGCACCTCTGGCTCCTCAGAAGCGCTGTTTATGTCGCTTTTGTTTATGAAAAATTATTGGGAGCAAAAAAACCAACCCCCAAAGCAAAAACCTAATTTTGTGATTGGCACCAATGGACATACTGCCTGGCACAAAGCTGCTGCCTACCTTAATGTAGAGCTTCGCTGCATTCCTGTGCACCCGCATTTGCTTAATTTAGATGAAACGCATTTGTTCAATGCGATTGATAGCAATACCATCGGGGTGGGGACCACCCTTGGGGCAACCACAACGCTGAATTATGATGAAATAGAGAAAATAAATATTGCGCTCAATGATTTTCGCAATAAGAAAAATTTGTTTATTCCCATGCATGTAGATGCAGCAAGTGGCGGGTTTGTTGCACCCTTTGTACAAAAGGAAATACAATTTGATTTTCGTTTAAATCATGTGATGAGCATTAATGTGTCTAGCCATAAGTTTGGGCAAGTTTACCCGAGTTTAGGCTGGTTATGCGTTAAAAATGAAATTTCAGCTAACGATCTTGCGCATGAAACCCATTATTTAGGAAAACCGATTAAACGCTACCCTATTCAATTTTCCCATTCAGCCTCTCAACTTGCAACGCAAGCTTATTATGTAGAATCGTTAAACAAGGCGGGGTATGAGAAACTCATTAAAACCCTTGTTGAAAAAACAGCCTTTTTAGTAACACAATTTCAACGCTTTGATGAAATTAAACTAATCACCCCCACGAGGGTACCTTCCTTACCTGGTATTGTTTTTTCGTTTCAGGAAAATACAGAGCACAATCTTGCGGGGTTAGCGGCCCACTTAGCCACCCAGGGCTGGCATTTGCCTACCTTTAGATTACCCCAACCGTTACAAGAAACACTGGTTTCGCGGATTGTTGTGAAAAATGGCTTTGATGAAGCGATGATGCAAGCCTTGATTAAGGTAATGGGCAATTATTTTGTGAGCACGCCTGAATAACTCAAAAATGTAATTCTGCCTTTATCTGAAAACCTAAACAATAAAGTTAAAAACTACCTTAACTCCTGCAATGAATCTGTACGAAACAAAGATATAAACCGTTTAAATAAATATGAAAAAATATGTCTTAAAATTAATTTTTTTAAAATTATTTTAGTAATCTGTAAAGGGACACCATGCGGACACTTTTCATGCAGGGTAATATCAGGGCTAGGATTGGCCTCAATAATAACCCCTCTTGATTTTGAAAAAGGCACACTGATATCTTCACAAAGAAAATCTACGCCCACTAATTTCAGATTAAGTACGTTGGCAACCAAACACGCAATATTCGCATTTTCAGGGTGAATAATATTTGTATCCAACCCAATCATGGTGCCGCCCGCACCAGAATTACAGGTAATGCGAATGGGGATGCTTTCTTTTATACCAGGGATATAATCTGGCGTAATATGACGCTGTTCAAAAATAATATCAGTTTCTTTTGTAATTTTAATAGGCCCAAAAGCAAGGTGCTCATGAAGAATTTTTCGTTTACTGTTTTGCATATCAATTAATTGGCTGATGGTATGAACCCCATCCCCTACCACACTCGCCGGAATACGCTCAACAACACCAATAACCTTGTTTAAAAATACCGTAACGCGATATGAACGTAAATCTGCATGATATTCTTCAATGCTCATACAACGATATTTTTTGAAAGATTCTTCAAGCAGCAACAACAACGTTTCTTTGTCTTTGATATTGCAAATTACACCCTTGCCACCCACGGTGTCCCAAGTTGGCTTTGCGACCACAGGAAAATTTAATTTATTTAAATTAAATTTTCCCTTTTTAAAATTCTTTCTTGTAATAGAAAACGCTTTGGGAACGGGTACCCCTGCCTTATTCAGCATCTTATTAATGCAGAATTTATTACAACAAAAACTTGACGTAGCTAAATCGTTAAAAGGGTTAAAGCCACTTCTAAAATAATAGGTTTTGCCTCCAAGGGTAAACCTAAAGCCATTAACCTCTTTTATTACTTCTGGCTCTAAACCCAATTCATAGCTACTTTTGTAATATAAGCGGGATATTTTATCCATTTTAACCTCACCTTTATTATCGGATAGAATATCGCCTTAGTACAATCTGAAGACGACAAAGACTCTGTAAAGTTATACAGTTTTAGTGAGCGATCTTATATTGGGCTATAATTTATTAAAACAGCGAACCCAAGTTAACACATGTCAAAAAAGGGACCTTATCTCCTATTAAAAAATAATAAAAATCAATATTCTTTGTGGTTAGCTAAGAATGCTATTCCTTTGGGTTGGCAACGTATTTTTGGTCCAGGCAGCAAAGAAGCCTGTCTTAGGCAAATACAATCAAATCCACTTTCTTCAGAGAGTGATAACTCGCCAACCCTTGTTCAATTATTTGAACAACAAGCAGCCACCACACCTAATAACATTGCACTTGTTTTTGAAAATAAAAAGTTAAGTTATAAAACCTTAAATGAAAGTGCCAATCAGATGGCCCACTATCTTAAAAAACAAAAATTAAAACCTGATAATATTGTTGTTATCTGCTTAGAAAGATCGCATGAATTAATTATTGCCATCCTTGGGGTGCTAAAAGCAGGTGGCGCCTATCTTTATCTTGATCCGAGCTTTCCTAAAGAACGCCAAGACTTTATATTAAAAGATTGCAAAGCAAAATGGTTAATTAGTCAGCAAAGGATCTATCAGCCTTTACACGATGAAATACATACTTTGTTTATAGATAGTGAAAAAAAGACTTTATCACAACAAAGTAAACATAACCCAAAAGCTCAACTAACCGCTAACCACCTTGCCTATATTATTTACACTTCTGGCTCAACGGGAAAACCAAAAGGCGTTGAGGCAACGCATGCGGGCATTGTTAATCGCCTATTCTGGGGTTGGCGCGAATATCCATATACCGAAGATGAGATCTGCTGTCATAAAACTTCTTTTAATTTTGTTGATCATGTGGCAGAGCTTTTTTCTCCTTTATTGAAAGGCGTTAAACTGGTTCTCATAAAAACGGAAATACCAAGTGGGCAGGCAAAAAAATTATTAACTTTTCTTTGCAAGCACCGCATAACGCGTTTAGTTGCCACCCCCTCGTTATTAAGAGCTATTTTGCAAGAAAATAACAAAGCGCTTACTAAATACCAAGATTTAAAAATAATATTTTCAAGTGGAGAAGCACTGCCCACTGCGATTGTTAAAGGGCTATATGAAGTGTGGCCAGACATTACCATCGTTAATCTCTATGGTTCGTCTGAAGTGAACGCTGAAGTTGCTTACTATACAGTGAAGCCACAAGATGTGGACAAAATTTTACCTTACTTTAGCCAAAGTTTAGCCTTTGTTCATCATCTCCTCCCCTCAACAACAGATCAATCTATAACCCGTGCCAACACCCAACTCCAACAAGTAAAAGAAAAATTTACGCATTCAGAAGTCCCTTTATTACCTCAAAGCTGGGATAGTTATTTTCAATTTTTACAACAAGAAGTGCTCCCCTTTGCTATTAATACCGCGTCCCCGAGATTTATCGGTCATATGAC
>CAZHSJ010000152.1:0-6558 GCA_964535225.1 Uncultured Candidatus Berkiella sp.
AGTGTCATTTTAATTGGCGGTGACCCAGGTATTGGAAAGTCCACGCTGCTGTTGCAAGCGCTAACACATTTAGCCGATCCCAATGCAGCATTGTATGTGACAGGTGAAGAATCCTTACAGCAAGTCTCTTTGCGAGCAACTAGATTAGGAGTAGCTAATTGTCCTATCCGATTGTTAGCAGAAACGCAAGTTGAATCCATCATTGCTTTAGCGGGTACCTATAAGCCCAAAGTGATGGTCATTGATTCTATTCAAACGGTGTTCACGCAAACAATTCAATCTGCACCAGGCTCAGTGAGTCAGGTGAGAGAAAGTGCAGCGCATTTGGTACGTTTTGCCAAACAAACGGGCATTTCGCTCTATCTCGTTGGTCATGTTAATAAGGATGGTGCCATTGCCGGTCCGCGCGTGTTGGAGCATATGGTTGATACGGTTCTTTACTTTGAAGGCGAAAAAGACAGCAAGTTTCGTATGGTGCGTGCGATTAAAAACCGATTTGGCGCGGTAAATGAATTAGGTATTTTTGCCATGACAGATAAAGGCTTAAAAGGGGTGAGCAACCCTTCCGCTATCTTTTTGTCGCGCCACCGTTTTGCCGCTCCAGGCACCATTGTGATGGTCACGTGGGAAGGATCAAGACCATTGTTAATTGAAATTCAAGCCCTTGTCGATGATAGTCATGGGATCCCGCGGCGCGTTACAGTGGGGTATGATCATAATCGTTTAGCCTTGCTGCTGGCGGTGTTAAGTCGCCATGCCGGCGTTACCATGCACCAAATGGATGTGTTTCTCAATGTGGTGGGTGGGGTTCGGATCTTAGAAACCGGGGCGGATTTAGCCATTTTAGTTGCGGTTATATCAAGTTTTCGTAATAAAATAATTGATAACGCGTTTGCCTTTTTTGGTGAAGTCGGTTTAGGCGGAGAACTTCGGCCAGTTTCAGGTGGCCAAGAAAGAATTCAAGAAGCCTCAAAACACGGGTTTAAAAAAATCATTGTGCCAAAAGCCAATGCCCCTAAAGTTGCGCCAAAAGACATTGAAGTCATTGCCGCCAACTCTTTGAGTGAGGCGTTATCCCATATTGGATAGCGCTGCCTCATCGGGTTTTGAGGGGGCGTATTTTTGCATCAAGGCACTTAAGACAGGTGCTTTGATGGGTTTGGTGATAAAGTCATTCATGCCGGCTTCTAAACATTGATCTTTGTCTGATTTCATGGCATTTGCGGTGAGCGCTACAATAATGAGATCTTGCTTTTTCTTCTCGTTACGCAAAATACGCGTTGTTTGAAAGCCATCCAATTCTGGCATTTGGCAATCCATTAAGACAATATCAAAATTAAATATCTCAATCGCTTCAATGGCTTCTTTACCATTATTGGCACTGTGTACAGAATAACCCATTTTTTCTAACATTTTTACACTCACCTGTTGGCTAACAAAATTATCATCAACTACCAACACATGAGTATCCTTGGCATTTTTTGCGGGCACAATTTCACCAGTTTGGAGGGGGGTGTAAATTTGCTCGCTTTTTTCTCCCACCGCTTCTAATAAGGCATGATACACTTGGTTTTCTTCGAGCGGGGTTTTAAAAATAGCGTTAAAAGAAATACCCAAGAGGGTGGATAACGTTTTTACGTCATGTTCTTTAGAAATGAAAATTAATGGTACAGGTTGCGTTTGTGCATATTTTTTTAAAGAGGTGATTAATTGAGGCGTAGTTAAATTTTCATTAATAATAATAAAATCATAATATTTTTTATCCGCATGAGCTTTGTCTAAACAAGACAAAGTCAGATCAATGTTTTTGGTATGCTTCAAAATACAACCCCAGGCAGGTAAAACAGTGGTAAGAAACTCTACATAAAGCGGATTGTTTTCTAATATTAGCATCGATTTGTTTTTTAATTTTTCTGAAAACATCACTTTAGGGGCACTGGGATCTTTCTTTAAAGACAGCGTGAACCAAAAGGTTGAGCCTGTGCCAGGAGCACTCTCAACGCCAATGGTGCCACCCATGAGTTCGGTGAGTTTTTTTGAAATAGCAAGACCTAGACCGGTCCCGCCAAATTGCCGTGTAGTAGAGGTGTCTACTTGAGAGAAAGCCTTAAACAAGCGATTTAATTTATCTTCTGGGATCCCAATTCCTGTGTCTTTTACCGATACTTTTAGCTTGACTTCATCAACAATATCATTTTCAAGTGCAATATTTATTTTAATGTGTCCTTGGGAGGTAAACTTCACCGCATTACTTAAAAGATTTAACAAGATTTGGCGTATTCGAGTTGGATCGCCCAATAATTGATAAGGCACATTTGGAGATATGATAGCGCCAAAGCTTAATTTTTTCTCATTCATTTTGTAAGCTAATATATCCATCACATCATCGCTGATTTGGCGAATGCTAAAGGGTATTTGCTCAATTTCTAGTTTCCCGGATTCAATTTTGGAAAGGTCGAGGATCTCATTAATTAAATCAAGCAGCGATTCTCCAGATAACTGCATGATGTCAACATATTTTCGTTGCTCATCATCAAGGTGTGTGTTTTTAAGTAAACTTGCGGTGCCAATAATCCCACTCATTGGTGTGCGTATTTCATGAGAAACATTCGCTAAAAAACGGGATTTTTCAAGGTTCGCTTCTTCTGCTTTTTTGCTCACCGCTTCTAACTCAATGGTTCTCTCTTTCACTTTTTTATCAAGGGCGACAGTTGCTTCTTCCAGCTGGGAATGAATTTGATACAAATTTTGAATCATGGTTTTTAATGCTTGACCTAAGATCCCAAACTCTTTGTCATTTAATGTAGGAAAATCAATATTTTTGCTGCCTTCACTGATTTTGTGGGTTAAACGAATGAGCGACATAATAGGCTTAGTAAAATGATTGGATAAAACGCGCGCAAGTATCAGCCCAATAGATAAGCTAATACCAAGTACCAATAAATTCATAAATAAGGTAGAGCGGATGGCTTCATACTCTTTTTGCAGTGAAAATTGAATATATAAATAACCAACCAGTTCACCCTTGGTGGTTTTTAACGGACCGCCGGTCACAATGAAATTTTTGCTGGCAAAAGTACTAAACTCATTGACTTGGGTAATATCATGGAGGAATGGTCGTTGATAAGGTAATGTGGTATTGCTACTGGGCGTATCAAGATGAGAGATAATTTTACCCTCTTTGTTGAGAATAACCGCATCTTGCACTTCGGGATTAACTTTTAATGTTTCAAGTTGCTTATTGGCTTTGATAAGTTCATCGCTTTCAAGGTTTTCAGCCATTGGGGATGCGATCATTTGGGCGACGCGTTTAGCCTGATGTTGATAATTTTCTAACGTTTGGGTTCTTTCGTTTAAATAAGAAGAGAGCGTATTAGGAATGGCAACCAAGCAAATGATTAAACTGGAGTATAAAACCAGCTTGTCTCGAATACTGAGTAAACTCATAGCTTCACATTTTATCCTTGCAAACGATAACAAGAGTAGGAGATTTAATTTAAATATCGTAAAAATAGGCTAATCTCTTGATATAGATCCAGGAGAAAAACACAGCTAGTATGCCTATACTACAATTATTGCATGTTGATTAATTAATGGGGCCAATTATGAAAGAGACACTTTTAGCTTCTAAGCTTAAAAAACTGAGTATACTATGTTTATTTACAGCCGCTATGTTTCCGCTGTTAGCCAAAGCGGATAATTGCCCTGAAGCCACAAGTGTGTTTGAACATGCTACCAAAGAGGGTGTAGGCGCTATGTGGAAGACGGGTGAAAAGTTAAGCTGGTACTTAGATAACTTTTCAAACAGCACCAAGCCACCTGAAGCAATAGCCAATAAATTTACCTTCATGCAAGCAAACTATGAAAATAATCAATTAACTTGTTATTATCAGTGGCCAACGGAAGATGGCAAAACAACCCATTGGTTAAGCGTACGCTTAAAAACAACGCAAAAATTAAAATTAGAATGGAGCGGTGCAACCTGCTCTAATTTTGAAGCGCAAAATTGCCAGTTTAGTTTGATGGAAGGGACGGGTACAGCCCCTGCCACACCTGTGGACGCGCCCAAGAAGTAACGAAGACATCATAAGCCCGCTTTTGCGGGCTTTTTGTTGTCTTGGATTATTGTTGTTTACACTTTCCTACTAACAATTCTTCTTTACCATTTGTGATAAATTTACTCATAATCACTCCGGTATTAAGATCAATAGTGGAGTGATCCTTTTCATTATTGTGTGAAAAATCAATTCGCTGGGATGTAAAGGTTGAATCAAAAGGTAAAGTAACGTTTTGATTGTTAAAAAATCTAATTTTTTCGTTAATACTATCATAGTAAAAAAAAGCTTTTTTAGGTTTAGCTTTGTTACTCGTATCCTCTACATTACGCAGGGTGCAATCTAACACTACCCAACGCGGGAATATCGTGATAGAAACCGTATTGTTATTTTCTGCTTTATAACAAAATAATCTCACCACTCTATCTACCTTCGATGTCCAGATAGTTTCAGAATAATTATCTTTGCCTTGATCAGTGACATGTACTTCATTCGTTTTTTGGCCATAAGCTTGATTAATGTCCATTTGAATATTGGTGCAGGCTTTTTCATAAGGTACATTTTTAAGATAGGCAATATAGGTGATCTCAGAAAGACCTTGCTCGTTATTGAAGTAAAGCGTATTCGTAAATTCAATGCCATGAAGGATAATACTTTTTTTGGCATCATAAGCATTGGGGCCTAAAGAAGCATTTGGCTTAAAAAAAGCAAGCTCAGGATATTGATTAGCCTTAACCCCCCATGGAATAGTCGGTTCGAGCAGCGCAAGCTTGGCCCATGCAAGAGGGGCGGTGAGTAGTAGTATGATGCTGCTTAAGTAAAATCCTTTTCTCATGGGGGCTCCCGCCACTTGATTTAACCTAAATGCGCGGAAGTCTCCCCCCAAGCAACATTGCGTAGCTTTGTTGCCTTTGCCTTTTTAAGTTACTTGTTCTAATCGCTTATATTTTATACGGTGGGGCTGAATAGACTCTGTGCCTAAACGTGCCAGTAGATCTTTTTCATACTCACTGTAGCTGCCTTCAAACCATCTGACTTCACTGTCGCCTTCAAAAGCCAAAATGTGCGTTGCGATACGATCTAAGAACCATCTATCGTGCGAGATCACAAGGACACAGCCTGGAAACGCCAGCAGACCTTCTTCCAATGCGCGTAATGTTTCAACGTCTAAATCGTTGGTCGGTTCGTCAAGCAGGAGAACATTACCGCCGCTGCGTATGACTTTCGCTAAGTGCACACGATTTCGCTCACCGCCAGAGAGGGCACCAATAATTTTTTGTTGATCAGTCCCTTTAAAGTTAAAGCGACCAACATAAGCACGTGAGGGCATGGAGAATTGACCAACCGAGATGTTATCTAAACCATCGGAGATCTCTTGCCAAACACTGTTTTTATCATTGAGGTTATCACGCGATTGATCAACGTAAGCAAATTTAACCGTATCCCCAACGCTCACCTCGCCTTGATCTGGTTTTTCTTGACCTGTAATCATACGAAACAAGGTGGTTTTACCCGCGCCGTTTGGGCCAATAATACCCACAATGGCACCGCGGGGTATGTTGATAGACAAATGAGAGTACAACATTTTGTCACCCAAAGATTTGGAGACATTGTTTAATTGCAAGACATTTTCACCTAAACGGGGGCCAGGTGGAATGTATAATTCCTGTGTTGCATTTCTTTCTTGGAATTCTTTGGAATTAAGCTCTTCGAAGTTGGCAACCCGCGCTTTATTTTTCTTACGACGCCCTTTGGGATTGGTGCGCACCCATTCTAACTCGGCAGCAACAGTGCGTTGATGTGCTGCTTCTTGGCGCTTTTCTTGTTCAAGCCGTTTTTCTTTTTCGACTAACCAATGGCTGTAATTTCCTTCGAAGGGAATGCCGCGGCCTCTATCTAACTCTAAAATCCAGCCTGCGACGTTATCTAGGAAATATCTGTCGTGGGTGACAGCAATAACGGTGCCGGGGAACTCTTTTAAGTATTGCTCAAGCCAGGCAACGCTTTCGGCATCTAAGTGGTTGGTGGGCTCATCCAGCAGTAATACATCGGGTGAGGAGAGCAATAACTTACATAAAGCCACGCGGCGCTTTTCACCGCCTGAGAGGTTGGTAACTTTCGCGTCCCAAGGGGGGAGACGAAGCGCGTCGGCGGCAATTTCTAATTTTCTGTCTAAGTCCCAAGCGCCAACGGCATCGATCATATCTTGAAGGCGGCCTTGTTCTTCGAGCAAGTCCTGCATTTCTTTGTCAGACATAGGTTCTGCAAATTTAGCACTGATTTCGTCAAAACGGGTTAAGAGATCTTTAGTTTCTCGGACCCCATCTTCAATATTGCCTCGGACATCTTTGTTAAGATCGAGCTGAGGTTCTTGGGGTAAGTACCCAAAGCGCAACCCTTTTTGGTATGTTATTTCACCAACATAGTCTTTGTCGACGTTCGCAATGATTCGTAATAGGGTTGATTTACCTGAGCCGTTTAGGCCTAGCACCCCAATTTTGGC
>CAZHSJ010000153.1:0-6375 GCA_964535225.1 Uncultured Candidatus Berkiella sp.
CCCAATTTTGGCGCCATAAAAGAAAGAAAGTGAGATATCTTTAAGAATTTCTCTCTTAGGGGGAACGACCTTAGCAACTTGAATCATCGAAAAAATGGTTTTATTTGTCATTTACTCACACCTGGCCTTATCAATTTCAGGTACACGCTACCCCAAAGGGCCCTTTAATTCAATTCTTAAGGGAATTTTATCAACCAAACGAGCAAAGAGGATGGGCGAGGACTCCTAAGCTAGGTTACAATACGCGCAAATTATATAAAGAGGAATTAAACATGTTTAGCCAAGAAATGAAGATCCGGGGTTTTGATGATGAACTTGCACAAGCTTTAGAGCAAGAAACGAAACGCCAGCTAGAACATGTTGAATTAATTGCCTCTGAAAATTATGCAAGTCCCCGTGTTTTAGAAGCACAAGGCTCCGATCTCACCAATAAATATGCCGAAGGGTATCCTGGTAAGCGCTATTACGGGGGCTGCGAATATGTAGATGTAGCCGAAAGTTTAGCCATTTCACGAGCTAAAAAAATATTTAATGCTGATTTTGTTAATGTGCAGCCCCATTCAGGCTCACAAGCAAATGCCGCCGTGTATATGGCACTTTTGGAGCCAGGCGATACCGTGCTTGGGATGAGCTTAGATCATGGGGGCCATTTAACACATGGGTCCAAGGTGAATTTTTCTGGAAAACTATATAAAGCTTTTCAGTACGGCCTAACCCCAGAAACGGGCGAAATTAATTATGATCAAGTCCAGGCCTTAGCTAAAGAACATCGCCCTAAAATGATTGTGGCGGGGTTTTCCGCCTACTCTGGCATTGCGGATTGGCGGCGCTTTAGAGAAATTGCCGATAGTGTTGGTGCGTATCTTCTGGTGGATATGGCGCACGTTGCTGGCTTGGTTGCTGCAGGTATTTACCCTAATCCCGTACCTATCGCCGACGTGACCACAACGACAACGCATAAAACCCTACGAGGACCCCGTGGTGGCCTTATTCTAGGAAGAGCCAATCCTGACATAGAAAAGAAAATAAATTCGATGGTATTTCCCGGCTCACAAGGTGGGCCCTTAATGCATGTTATTGCGGCAAAGGCCGTTGCCTTAAAGGAAGCCATGCAACCCGACTTTATTGAATATCAAAAGCAAGTGGTTAAAAATGCAAAAGATTTGGCCAAAGGCCTACAAAATAGAGGCTATCAGATTGTGTCAGGGGGAACGGAAAATCATCTCTTCTTAGTTTCATTAATTGATAAAGAATATACGGGTAAAGATGCCGATGCTGCATTAGGGAATGCTTACATTACCGTGAACAAAAATACGGTTCCTAATGATCCGCGCTCCCCTTTTGTAACCAGCGGGTTAAGAATAGGGACACCTGCTATAACCACGCGAGGATTTAAAGAACCAGAAGTACAACTATTAGCGACATGGATAAGCGACATTCTTGATAACATTACTGACATTTCAGTTCAGGAGCGCGTTAGAAAAGAAGTCATTACCCTTTGTCGAAAATTTCCGGTGTACGGACCGCCCTTATCGTAACAAAAGGAGTTAAGCGATTATGCGATGTCCATTTTGTGGTGGGACAGAAACCATCGTCAAGGATTCGAGATATGCAAGTGAAGGTGATCAAGTACGTCGCCGCCGTGAATGTGAAGAATGCCAAGAGCGATTTACGACCTATGAAGTAGCAGAGCTAACGCTGCCCAGAATGGTAAAGCGCGATGCCTCAAGAGAAGCCTTTAATGAAGAAAAGCTACGCCAGGGGTTACTACGATCGCTTGAAAAAAGACCGGTAAGCATGGAACGCGTGGAAGAAGCTATTAGCCGCATTAAAAGACGGCTACGTGCTTTTGGTGAAAGAGAGGTGCAAACCAAAGTATTGGGCGATTGGATTATGGAAGAATTAAGACAAATCGATCATGTTGCCTATGTTAGGTTTGCTTCCGTTTATCGACGATTCCAAGATGTGAATGCTTTTGAAGAAGAAATTCAAAAATTGCGACAGGAAAATGTTGAGCTGCATGAAGTCTCTTAACCAAGATATCACTTATATGCAAAAGGCGTTAGCAATGGCCCTGGAAGGCCAGTATACGGCGCACCCTAACCCTATGGTGGGCTGTGTGATAGTTAAAGATAATGTGGTGTTAGCAAAGGGCGCTCATTACAAGGCAGGGCAAGCGCATGCGGAAATTAATGCGCTAAAGCAAGCAAACGCAGAGGGGGCAACGTGTTATGTAACCTTGGAGCCTTGTGCTCATACCGGAAAAACCGGTCCTTGTGTGACTGCGCTGATTGAAGCAAAAGTAAAACGCGTGGTGATTGCCAACATTGATCCAAATCCTTTGGTAAAAGGAAAAGGTATTGAAGCCTTGTTAAAAGCAGGCATTGATGTGCACATTGGGGTATTAGAAAAAGAAGCGGCTCAACTCAACAAGGGTTTTTATTCTCGCGTGATTAGGCAAAGACCCTACGTGAGAGCCAAGATAGGGATGAGCCTTGATGGCAAAGTCGCGATGATAAGCGGGGAAAGCCAATGGATAACCTCAACTGAATCAAGGGAAAATGCCCACCGCTGGCGTGCCAAAAGTGGCGCTATTATAACGGGAAGTAATACCGTATTAGCGGATGACTGTCGATTAACCGTGAGAAATATTGAGGCGCTTAAAGTAAAAGAAAATACTTTTTCTCAGCCATTAAGAGTCGTGATAGATTCGCAGTTAAGGGTGCCAAGCGATAAAGCTATTTTTTCCCAAGAAGGCACCACGCTGATTGCCACAACAAAGAACAATGCAACCACAAATGCACAAGATAATGTGGTTGTATTACCCTCAAAGGAAGGCAAAATAGATCTCAATGCATTGATGCAATTTTTGGCAGAAAAAGAGATCAATGACGTACTGGTTGAAGCGGGACCAACGTTAATAGGCGCTTTGCTTAAGCAAGGGCTGATTGATGAATTACTGGTCTATATTGCCCCCCTTATAATGGGCAATGATGCAAGATCTTTTGCAACCCTATCCGGTTTTGACAAACTGGCCAATTGTTTAAAAGGATCGTTTAGCACTGTTGAAAAAAATGAACACGATCTTTTTGCTGTATTAAAATTAACTGAAGATGAGTTTTTACTATGACTATCCATACAATTGAAGACATTATCGCTGATATCCGCCAAGGTAAAATGGTGGTGATGATGGATGATGAGGGCAGAGAAAATGAAGGCGATATTGTGATGGCAGCGCAATGTGTTACGCCATGGCACATAAACTTTATGACTCGCTATGCAAGAGGATTAGTATGTTTACCCATGAGTCAATCTCATTGCGAAAAATTGGGATTACCCTTAATGGTGCCTAATAGTTATTCAAAATTTATGGCAAATTTCACCGTATCCATTGAAGCAGCCGTTGGTGTGACCACGGGGATCTCGGCCCAAGATAGGGCACATACCATTTTATCCGTAGCGCGTTTGGATGCAAAACCTTCTGATATTTCTATGCCTGGGCATGTTTTTCCGATTATGGCCCAAGAAGAAGGTGTATTCGCACGCCAAGGTCATTCAGAGGCCAGTGTAGATTTAGCAAAGTTAGCAGGGTTATTTCCGGCTGCGGTGATCTGTGAAGTGTTGAACGAAGATGGTAGCATGGCAAGGCGGCCACAATTAGAGGAATTTGTGAAGACGCATGGCCTAAAATTAGGTACTATTGAATCTTTGATTGATTATCGCAAAAAAAGTGAAGCTACACTTAAAGAGAGGCAGGAACATGGAATTGAAATGGCGTGAAATAAGTGGCGATTTTACCGCCCCAAGGAAGAGCATTGCGATTGTGGCGGCTCGCTTTAATGAATTCGTTGTAGACAGGTTAATTCAAGGGGCGGTGGATGCCTTAACGCGTCATGGCGTAAAAAATGAAAGCATTGACGTGTTTAGAGTGCCTGGCGCCTATGAAATTCCGATTGTGTGTTCGCATATTGCTAAAACCAACCGCTATGACGGGATTGTTACGTTAGGCGTTGTCATTCAAGGCGAAACGTCCCATTTTGATTTTGTGGCAGGTCCTTGCGCTAATGGCATTATGCAAGCGCAATTAACAACGAGTATTCCCATGACTTTCGGTGTGCTAACCACGGATAATATTGAGCAAGCGATAGCCAGAGCGGGCGCGACGGCAGGCAATAAAGGCAGCGAAGCCGCTGTTGGCTTACTGGAAATGATAAATTTAATAGGCAAAATTAATGGTTAAGAAAGTACATGGTCGTCATGGTGCTAGATGGGCTGCTTTGCAAGGTTTATACGCATGGCAGCTATCTGGTGTTTCGATAAGCAAAATCGAACATGATTTGATTGAGGGCACTTTTAAAGAGACTGATCAGGCACAAAATGAAATTAAAATTTCATTTGATAAAGCTTATGTAAATGAGCTTTTAACTCAAATTTGCGCGCAAAAAGACGAATTGGATGCACTCGCATTACCGCATTTAGATAGACCCATCAGTGAAGTTCATGCGATTGAACATGCGATTTTATGGATTGCCCTGTATGAGCTTAAAGTAAGGGTAGAAATACCTTACAAAGTGATTATCAATGAAGCTATTTTATTAGCCAAGCAATTTGGTGCTCAAGATAGTCATAAATTTATTAATGGGGTACTAGATAAGGCAGCGGCTACCCTTCGAGAAGCCGAATTGGCCTACGCTTAAATCTTTTCTAAAATCTCTCTACCAAAACGCGTTACCCTTTTAAGATAGCTTCTTATTTTTGGCGTAACGTGTTTATATTTTTCATCACGCATGGCTTGCAAGGGGCAAGCGCCATTTTCTAATAGTAAATTCACCATGGTCAAATTGCCGTGTTTTGCAGCAATTAATAATGGCAAGGTAAAGTAGTTACCAAATACAGTGGCAAGTTGTGGTTTTTCATCAAGTAAGCCGGCAACCGCTTGTGTGTTATTGCGAATGAGATGAGAAACAAAGTTTTTCACTAGCAATGGACACAAATCTGCTTTAGCAAAATGTCGCTGTCCCCATTGTTTAGAGGAGGTTAAAGCGCCTCTTAAAGGAAAAGCGATTACATTGTTGGGATTACGTGTAGACATCACATATTCTCTGGCTAGGTTGGTACTATTTTACGGGGTTTAGCTCAAGTTTAGTAGGTAAGTTAGCGGTAAAATTAGGCCAATTGTCGTATTTAGATCTATTGATTTTAAATGCTAACTAAGGTAATTTGCGGACATCTTTTTTTTTACAAAATGTAGAATTTTCATGCTAAATCCTATCTGGCTAGATGACAGTCAAAAGAAATTATTAATAGCGAATTTAAAAAAAATAAAGACTAAATTTGGCAATATCAACTCAACTGCCCAAGGTCATTCCAAATTAGGGAGCGCTATTAGTGGCATTCAGAGTATGTGCGGCTTAACTGTACTGTCCACGCCACAACAATTACAAAAAATGTTAAGTAGGATAAAACTTACCTTACCTAAAGAGATCTCGCTTTTTCAACGTTATATTACAACAAGTCATTTGTTGGCTCATAGCGTTGTCGACTTAATTAAATACAAACCTGATGTAATACAAAAAGATAAAAAAGATTATTATGAAGCAGTAGGTTTTTTACTCTTGCTCGGTGTTCTTTTTGGCTATAACACGGCACTAAGTTGTGACACATCAGATCAAAATTTAGAATTAAAGCGACAATATATTGATAAATGTGATGATTGGTTCGTTATTTTTGAAAGCAGCTACTTACCTAAACTGCCAAGTGATTTTTGTTTACCCTTAAGATCCTTGTTGAGTTCAAAACTTGCCACCTTGATGCTTAAAGTGGCGACAGACAATCCTATGGAGCCGCACTTACCTTTTTCAATTCAAGAGATGCGCACCCTTATCAATCGCAAAAATGAAAGAGCAGAGCGCTTTGGATTAGAACAACGTTATCAGGTTATTGCGCGTAAATCCTCTGCTTCATGGTATCAAATAGATCTTGATAACTTCGTGCTATTAAAGGCGGAATTAGAGCGTATTATTAACAATAAAATAACACAGCCAACAGTCTTTTTATTTTATTATACGCAAAATGATGCCAACGTGGAGTTGTTACGCGCTCGCTATAATTTAACGACACAAAAACTTGAACTCATTAATGTTTCAACCGGAAACAGTATCGCACAATATCTTTTTCTCTGTGCGCTTAGGATGAGTTTCGAAGAAGCTGATGTGGAAGTTCCTTATCTTTTACTGGCTACCCAAGCGAACATGTTACCTGCCAAACACGGTAATGCGTTTATGGCCTATGCTTTAAGTGGGATCTTGGGCAGTTGTGATATAACGCATCTTATGCAGCAACGTTACAAAGTATCACAAGGTGCATTTTATGATG
>CAZHSJ010000154.1:0-6373 GCA_964535225.1 Uncultured Candidatus Berkiella sp.
GAGGGGGGAATATGGACAAGGCGCTCGTATCCTTCAACAAATTCGGCCATTACCTGGAAAACTTTCCATGATTCATGAGCCATAGCGGAATCACTGATATTGAGGGAACGCGGATCCTTCCTCATAGCTTTTTATCCTTTTTTTATGTTTACAATTTCACTATAACACCCAACCGCAAGAGTTTCCAGTTGAGGTGGGTTACTAGCATAGGCTCTTTTACGCAACTACAGTTAAGGTATCTTAGGCTACCCTATATAATCATGACAGAGACTGATCCAAATGCACCTCTTCGAAGTAATGTTCGATTACTAGGTGAGCTATTAGGTAAAACCTTACAAGTTCAAGTAGGGAAGGCTCTGTTTACCCAAATTGAAACCATCAGGCAGTTATCAAAAGAGGCCTGTGCGGGTGATACGAAAGCCATTGCGGCATTAAATGACATTCTCCAAGGCTTATCTGGTGAAAAGATGCATGATGTCGCTAAGGCTTTTGGTCTTTTCCTCAATCTGGCCAATATTGCTGAAAATGTCCACCGTATTCGTCGTAGCCGTTGGTATGAAATCAATGCGCCTTTGATGCCACAGCAAGGCAGCCTTGAAGCTTTATTAGCTATGTGCAAAGAAAGAAAAATTTCAAAAGAGGCTTTTAACGAAGCCTTAGAAAAATTAAGCATTGACGTCGTGCTTACCGCACATCCTACGGAAATCATGCGTCGAACGATAATGCAAAAGTTTGATAGTATCGCAAAATTATTAGGGGCATTAGATAAAAGTCCCTTAACACAAGATGAAGTTCAAGATATTCATACCTCTCTTTATCGAGAAATAACCGCCATTTGGCAAACAGACGAAATAAGACGCCACAGGCCAACCCCCTTGGATGAAGCAAAATGGGGTTTTGCCATCATTGAGGGAAGCCTCTGGCGAGTTGTTCCACAATACTTACGTGAAATGGATAAACAACTGAAAAAATATGATCAAGCACCGCTTAATCTTTTAGCCTCTCCTTTAAAAATCAGCTCCTGGATGGGAGGAGACAGAGATGGAAACCCTGCGGTTACTTGGCAAGTAACAGAGGAAGTATGCTTATTAGCACGTTGGATGGCGGCCGATTTGTATGCGCGTGATATTCATAAATTAAGTGCTGCGTTATCCATGCAAAGCTGTAATAAAGCTTTAAGAGAAAAAGTTGGGCAAACCAATGAACCATATCGTGCCTTACTGCGGGAGTTAAAAAACAAATGTCTTGCAACGTGCCAATGGGTTGAAAATAAGCTCAAGGGGCACGTGATTGATGAAATGAACATCCTTGAGAGCAACACGGATCTCTTAGCGCCCTTAACCTTGTGTTATCAGTCCTTAGTAGATTGCAAAGGAGAAAGTATTGCTCAAGGTGAATTACTCGATGTTATTCGTAGGGTTACTTGTTTTGGAATTGGACTAACGCGTTTAGATATACGTCAAGAATCTTCAAAGCATACCGCTTTGCTCGATGAAATTACCCGTATCCATGGTTTAGGATCCTACGTGGACTGGGATGAGAACCAACGTTTTCACTTTTTAAGTAATGCGTTAAGCAAAGGTGAAAATCTGATAAGAGAACCTATGTCCTTGAGTGCGCAATCGCAAGAAGTGTGGCACACCTTTCAGATGAGTGCGAGACAGTCGTCCTGCTCACTAGGAGCTTATGTTATATCCATGACCAAAGCGCCTAGTGACATTTTGGCTGTGTGCCTATTACAAAAAGAAGCAAAAGTTAACCCAATGTTACGTGTTGTTCCTTTATTTGAAACGCTGGATGATTTGAATTTTGCTGCAACTTGTTTTGAACGTGTGCTTAGCTGCCCATGGTATAAAAATCATATTCAAGGTAAACAAGAAATCATGATTGGGTATTCTGATTCTGGCAAAGATGCCGGGATCTTAGCGGCAGGCTGGGCACAATATCGTGCTCAAGAAGCACTCGTTAGCGTTGCAAAACAATACCGCATTGATTTAACCTTATTTCATGGTAGGGGGGGCTCTGTTGGGAGAGGAGGAGCGCCTGCCCATATGGCAATTTTATCACAACCCCCAGGCTCAATTAATGCAAAGCTTCGAGTCACAGAACAAGGAGAAGTGATAAGAAACAAGTATGGCTTACCGGTGCGCGCTTATCGTACGGTTGAATTATATGTTAGCGCCACCTTAGAGGCGACCTTACTCCCTTCGCCTGTACCAAAACCCACGTGGCGTAACATAATGGATACACTCGCACAAGTTTCCTACCAAGCTTATAGTGAGGTCGTGAAGGAAGACAAGGCTTTTGTGGATTTTTTCACTAAAGTAACACCACTTCATGAAATTGGAACCTTATTAATTGCATCACGACCCGCTCGTCGGCAAAATAGCACCGGGATTGAAGGGTTGCGCGCTATTCCTTGGGTATTTTCATGGACACAAAATAGACTCCTCTTACCGGCGTGGCTTGGGGTGGGGGAAGCTTTGATTCATGCGCAAAATAACCCAACCGTTATCGATGAGATGGTAAGAGACTGGCCTTTTTTCGGTTCATTATTAAGTTTAATTGAGATGGTGCTCACCAAGGCTGATCCGCTTATATTTAGTTATTACGAAAATCGTTTGGCGGGTGAGCAAATGCAAGACGTGGGGTTGGTGTTAAAACAAAAGCTTGCGCAAACTACCACGGCGGTTAAGTCAGTACTCAAGATCCAAGCACTACTTGAATCCAATCCTATCTTGTTACGCACCCTGTTATTACGTTCTCCATATTTATATCCCTTACACGTGTTGCAGGCTGAATTGTGTAAGCGCTTAAGATCCAAGCAGAATAAGCAAAGTGTTCATGAAAACGATGCGTTACTTATCACGATTTCGGGGATTGCTGCCGGAATGCAAAACACTGGTTAGATACCTTACAAGGTTGTGGTAATTTCGGTTGGTTTGGTCTACATCTGTGGGTATACTGCTTGCAATTAACTATAGCCCTAAAGCGAGGATTATCATGCGTGTAATATTAATTGGCCCCCCTGGTTCTGGTAAGGGGACGCAAGCACACTACATCATGGAGCGATTTGAAATTCCTCAAATATCAACGGGCGATATGCTAAGAAAGAGTGTGACAGCAAAGACACCGTTGGGTGTCCAAATTAAGTCTATTATGGACGCGGGCAATTTAGTTTCCGATGATATCATTATCAAACTCGTGCAAGAACGGATCAAAGAACCAGACTGTTCAAAAGGTTTTTTACTCGATGGATTCCCTCGCACGGTGAAGCAGGCAGAAGCGTTGGCCATGGCGGGCGTGCAAATTGATCATGTCATTGAAATGGAAGTCCCCGATGATGAAATTGTAAAACGTTTAAGTGGCCGTTGGATCCATCCTGCCTCGGGTCGCGTTTACCATGCTATTTCCCAGCCCCCGCATCGTGCTGGTCGCGATGATGTCACTGGTGAGCCATTAATTCAGCGAGATGATGATAAAGAAGCAACCGTGAGAAAACGTCTTGCTGTCTATCATGCCCAAACCCAGCCTGTGACCAGTTACTATCAGCGCCTCTCTTTAAAAGATCCACAAAACTTGCCTAAGGTCTCCAAAATTAATGGTACCGAACCGCCATTAGTGGTCTGTGATCAGATTTTCAGTTTTCTTTCAGAATAATTTACTTTCGCTTGTGTTCACACCACACCATATTATCTGGATCCCGTGCTTTATGCGCAGGATCCAGTCTTAACTGAGTTTCAAAAAAAGGCCCTGAATTCACCTTAGATTTAGCAAGAGCCTCATCGCGTATATAAACTGGATAAGCCTCAATAGACTTGAAAGACATGAATTTGGCTTTATTTAAGCTATGTTATGTGCAAAACAACAGTAAAAAGCCGTATTTTTTTTGTAAAAATTCCTTATTAATTACAATAAGTTGCAGCATTTTGCGCTAAAATTTTGCGCATACATGTTGCACTTTGTGAAATTCTTGTAGATCTTCAGTTTTCGTGTGCTATGTTTTTTATACGCACCAAGTGGTGAGAGTTTTAGGAGTTTTACAAATGGCTATCAAAAGACGTAAGTTTAAATCACGTAGAAAAACAGCGGTTAAGACTGGCAAAATGCAAAAACTGCTGAAAATGGCTAAACGAGCTGAAAAACTAGCAATCAAAAAAATAGGGACATTGACAAGAAAAATAAAATTGATAACAAAACAAAACGCAGCGAAAATCAAAAAATTGCGTAAAGCTCATGCCGTTGAGTTAAAGCGGGTACGTAAATTGGTGAGCAAAGGAACCACTACCACACGTCGTCGCAAAACAAAAAGCACAAGAAAAAGTGCGCCTTTCATGAGAAAGTCAGCTCGACGTACTTTTGGGAAAAAGACCTATGGCTTTAAGCGAACCCGCGCCAGAAAGAAAGTGAGATGGGCAGCTTAAAAAAAGGGAATTCGCCCCTTTTTAGATTGCTGAAATAACCGTTGATCCTATGCTTAAAAGGGATCAACGGTTTTTTTTTGAAGTGGCATATGAGCATGAATACAATTGCAGTAGAGACCCTCATCACCAAAACACGAGCGTTAGCCGCACTTTATCGTGAAACAACAGGTCAGACCTTACCCGTTAGCGCAGAGCTTAGCCGTTATGATGCGGCTAAGTTATTGGGTCTTTCTCCTCTTAAACCACCTGTCGCCGGTGTTGACTTTGTTGGCACACAAGGCCCCTACCGCTGTAAAAAAATTCAAGTTAAATCGCGCGTTATTTTTAATGAGCAATCAAGCGGGTATCGAATAGGGCAGTTGAATCTCAGTATGGAATGGGAAATCGTTGTTCTGGTCCTTTACAACGCTGACTATGAACCTTTTGCCATGTATGGTTTAGACAAAGAAGCAATACAACAAGCCCTCTCACAATCTCCTGGTAAGCAATCACGAGGCGCCATGTCACTGGCTAAATTTAAAGCATTGGGTCAATTAATTTGGACCCAAGAAAATGGTTTGGAATGGGATGAGATCTGGTCTAATCATTCAGATTAATATAACTTATTAGATTTCGTACTAACGCGACACATTTGTCCGGGTTCAACAGGTTTATCTTGAGCATCCCCTGAAAAAATCAATTTTTTTGACTTTCGCAGCGCAAGTTGTTCGTGCGCAGTAATGTTTGCCACACGAGACCCAAACCAGCCCATAAGCTTTGCATAAGCATGTTCAATAAACGAGGTTCCCAAGGTGTTTCGAATAACCGACATCCATGAAAATAGTCTTGAGTCGTCTTTGTGTTCAATAAAATATAAAAGGGCAATTTTCAATAAATACAGCATGCGCTGGGTGTAAACGGCTTTATAGTGCAATTCTTCATGAATTTTAGGAAGATCGGCTTGGTTTTTATTGGAGTAGAATTCATATTTAGAATTTACCTTGATTTTTCTATCCTCATCCAAAGGGGCATAAAAATTTGTTGTAGAATGCGCCCCTAAGAGTGCCGCATAGGCATTTTGAAGTGCATCCCAGACTTCGCGTGGCTGTATGCCATCGGCTAAATGAATATCTTTTAACCAATTACCTTCCATGCCAACATCAACTTTTAATAAATTTACTTCAGCAAGCACATGAGATAAGTCTGCAAAAATGGTATTAAAGCCGGTGGTTTGTACCACATCGCCACCCACCATGCCATAGTTTGCAACGATTTTAATATCTTTTCCATCATACATCTGTAATAACAGTGCTGTTAAGGTATCTTCAGCGACGTAATCGGGTACCCCGGGTGAATTGAAAACGGTCATGTTTAGCGCTGTGAAATGATCATATTTATCACTCGCTGCGCGTCTTTTTAAAAATTCAGCAGCAAATAATTGGCTTAAAACAGCACCTTGGCTGTGGCCACAGATATCCATCGTTAATTCAGGTAATGTTCCGTAATGCGCGATGAGTTCAGTGTTGAGTGTGTCAAAGAGGTTGTCTTTTTCTTGCTCAAAACTTCTGGTGCCTGGTCCATCGGGCTCTAAGTTAATGGCAATGCTCTTAGAATCTGTAAAGTCGGTGCCACGGATGATGAGTTTGAAATCGGCTTGGGATCTATCTTCGGGTAATAAAAGAAAAGCATGCATGCCGGACTTAAGTTTAAAGGGTTTCACAAGGTAAGGTTTAAAGCTGCCATCCACCATGAGTATATCAAGCTTTTCAATGGCGGGTTTCGCACTTGCTAATTGGTAGGCATAATAGGCCAGGAATTGGCCTGCCACATAGCGGCGTATATGCAAAGGATACCTTGCATTATGCTCTTCGTACGATGTGGGGCCTTGGGTCAACATAAATAAAACTTATTTAACAAACACAGGATTGCACCTTATCTTATTTAGTGAATAAGCAGTAATCCTAGGCGAC
>CAZHSJ010000155.1:0-6252 GCA_964535225.1 Uncultured Candidatus Berkiella sp.
CCCAGTATACTTCCCGCGGTAATGAACATAGGATCTGAGCTCTTGATACTGCCATAACCGGGGATCTCTCGAGCCGCAGCCGCCGCATCGGTGGTTTGGGGATGATTTTATGGGCGATCCACATTATGCCTGTTGTTCAGTAGCGCGATCTCCTCGTGATTCAAACTGTGGTGTTATTTAAATAACATCAGCTTTAGGTTGTCGGATAAATAGGTGTTTTAAGCGAAAAAAGCAATAAAAAAGAAGAGCTAAACGGCTGAATATGATAGAATAATCCCATTATAAACGATGATTTTTAAGCAACCTTACAAAGTACGATTTACCCAAGAGAAAAGGCACTAAATGTTCCACGTGGAACCTTCTTGTTGGCCTGCTTGGGCGCACACGGAGTAACGAATGACATCCGAAATGACTTACGATTCGTCCAACATTAAAGTGTTAAAAGGCCTAGATGCGGTCAGAAAGCGCCCCGGGATGTATATCGGGGACACAGACGACGGCACCGGTTTGCACCATATGGTGTTTGAAGTGGTCGACAACTCTATCGACGAAGCCTTAGCAGGCTATTGTTCCTTAATCACGGTTATTATCCATCAAGATGAGTCCATTACTGTCAGAGACAATGGACGAGGGATCCCCGTTGATATCCACGCCGAGGAAGGTCGCTCAGCAGCAGAAGTGATCATGACCGTGCTGCATGCGGGCGGCAAGTTCGACGACAATTCCTATAAGGTCTCTGGTGGCTTGCATGGTGTGGGTGTGTCGGTGGTAAATGCCTTATCAGAAACTTTAAAATTAACCATCCGCCGTGAAGGCAAGGTCCACTATCTTGAATTCCACCATGGTGAGCCTGTAGAGCCGTTAAAAGTGATTGGCAACGCGGACACCACAGGCACGGAAATTTGGTTTAAGCCCAGCGAAGCAACCTTTAACAATATTGAATTTCACTATGACATTCTGGCAAGAAGATTAAGAGAGCTCTCCTTTTTGAACTCTGGCGTTAAAATTCATTTAATTGATGAGCGCACCGATGATGGCAAAGGGAAAAAAGATGAGTTCTGCTATGAGGGCGGGATCAAAGCTTTTGTTCACTATTTAAATAAAAATAAAACCCCGGTACACCCTTCCGTTTTCTTTTTTACCAAAGAAAAAGACAACATGACCGTCGAAGTGGCGCTGCAATGGAATGATACCTATGCAGAAAATATTTTCTGCTTCACCAATAATATTCCACAGCGTGACGGGGGCACCCATTTATCAGGTTTTAGAAGTGCCATGACCAGAACGTTGAACCAGTATTTGGAACAAGAGGGCATTTTAAAGAAAACCAAGGTAGCCACAACGGGGGATGATGCCAGAGAGGGTTTGACCGCGGTGTTATCAGTTAAACTACCCGATCCCAAGTTTTCTTCTCAAACCAAAGATAAATTAGTTTCCTCAGAGGTCAAAGCGGTTGTTGAATCTACCTTTAGTGATGCCTTTAGTGCCTTCTTATTAGAAAAACCAGCGGAAGCGAAAGCGATTACCAATAAAATGATTGAAGCTGCAAGAGCACGTGAGGCCGCCAGAAAAGCGCGTGAAATGACACGGCGCAAAGGTGCCTTGGATATTGCGGGACTTCCAGGAAAGCTAGCAGACTGCCAAGAGAGAGATCCTGCCTTATCAGAATTGTATCTGGTTGAGGGTGATTCTGCAGGCGGCTCCGCGAAACAAGGCCGCGATAGACGTACTCAGGCCATTTTGCCCCTCAAAGGAAAGATTTTAAACGTTGAAAAAGCACGCTTTGATAAAATGCTCTCTTCACAAGAAGTCGGGACTTTAATCACTGCCTTGGGATGTGGAATTGGTCGTGAAGAGTACAACCCAGATAAGTTACGCTACCACCATATTATTATCATGACCGACGCGGATGTGGATGGTTCGCATATTCGTACCTTGTTGCTCACTTTTTTCTACCGCCAAATGCCAGAGCTACTAGAACGCGGCCATATTTACATTGCCCAGCCACCATTATTTAGAGTGAAACGGGCAAAACAAGAAACGTATGTCAAAGATGAAGAGGCGCTGCAACAATATTTAACGCATATTGCCTTAGAAGAAGCAAGATTGCATGTCAATCCACAAGCACCCGCAATACAAGGGCTTGCCTTAGAGCAACTTGTCGCGCGTTTTCATAAAGCGCAAGCTATTATTCATAGGCTTTCTAAACGTTATCCACATCAATTACTCGAGGCGATGTTACAAGTTGCGCCTTTAAAAGAGAGTGCGCTAAAAGATGAAAAGACGGTAAAACAATGGTGTGAGGCAATTAGTGCCGTGCTCAAAAAAGATAAAGTCGATGAACATCACTGTAAACTTTCCATTGAAGAATCAAAAGAGCATCATTGTTATCTGCCCATGGCCAACGTAAGTACCTATGGGGTGGCACATATCAGTCATTTTACCCCGGAATTTTTCCACTCCAATGAGTATAACTACTTGATACAAGTTGGCTGTGAAATCGCCAATTTATTAGAGCCAGGCGCTTTTGTTGAAAGAGGGGATAAGAAACACCCAGCGTCTTCCTTTAAACAGGTTTTAGAATGGCTAATGAGTGAAGCTAAAAAGGGCCAGCAGATCTCTCGTTATAAAGGTTTGGGAGAAATGAATGCCGATCAACTGTGGTCTACCACCATGGATCCCTTAACGAGGCGATTACTCCAGGTGAGAATTGAAGATGCGGTTGAGGCCGATCAAATTTTCACAACGTTAATGGGCGATCAAGTTGAGCCACGACGCGAGTTTATTGAAGCAAATGCCTTACAGGTAGGAAACCTAGATATTTAGGGTTTGCATCGTCGATTCTATCCAGCTTTGTGCTTTTGCTTTAATTTCATCAGCACTGAGCTGGGTTGGATTCAAGGTTGGACCAATAACCAGCGTTACGGTCCCTGGCTTTTTGATAAAAGCATTTCGAGGCCAACACGCCCCTGCATTATGCGCAATAGGCACCACAGGGTAACCTGTTTCTTTAGCCAAAACAGCACCGCTTCGTGAAAATTTACCCGTTTCGCCCACCGCTAAACGAGAACCTTCGGGGAAAATAATAACCCATCGACCTTGTCTTAGGCGCTTTTTTCCCTGCGCGAGGAGTTGTTTAATGGAGCTTGATTTACTTCTATCAATCGCAATAGGCTCAAGCATCGCTAATCCCCACCCAAAAAAGGGAATAATTAATAATTGCTTTTTAAGCACCCAGGTTTGAGGAGGTAATAATACCTGTAGAAAAAGCGTTTCCCAGGCAGATTGATGATTGCAAAGTACAATGGCATTTTCTTTGGGGAGATGCTCTTTACCTTGCACTTGATAGTGAATGCCGCAAATGATTTTGGCCCACCAAATAGTAAAGCATGACCAAAAAGTAATAAACCGATAACGGACAATATAAGGAAAAGGAAACAATAAGATCCCTAATAAAAATATAATAATAGCAAAAATCGCTTGCCCGCAAACGAAAATAAGAGATCTTAGCCCTAACCATAACGTCTTTATCATCTTAAAACCGATTTTCCTTCACCAATTCATATAAATTTTGATAAATCGGAATGGTTTTTAATTGGTGCGCCTCATTTTGTTGCGTTTTAGCCCCTTTGCCAGTGAGCACTAAAAAGGGCCGCGCATTAACGGCCATTGCTGCTTGTAAATCACGCCAAGAATCACCCACTGCGGGGACATTGTTCAAATTTACCTGATAATGCTTAGCAATTTGCCAAAAAAGGCCAGGTTTTGGCTTGCGGCAATCACACGCATCTTGTGGTCCGTGTGGGCAATAAAAAATGCTATCAATTTTACCGCCATAGGCCGCGACTGAATCTAGCATTTTTTGGTGAATAGCCTGTAATACCTCTAAAGAATAAAGGCCTCTCGCTATCCCTGATTGATTTGTGGCAACACTAATGGTGTAGCCTTGTTGGTGTAGTAATGCAATCGCTTCTAAGCTCCCTGGGATAGGGCGCCACTCAGATTCTGACTTGATGTAGTCATCCGAATCCTCATTGATGACGCCATCTCTATCTAAAATAATTAACTTCATATCGCAAGCTTAGAAATATCAGCAATTTGCATAAACAAAGCATAGAGGTGGCCAAGTAAATTTACCCGATTTCGTTTCAAGGCCTCTTCATCGCTCATCACCATCACGTTATCAAAAAAGTTATCGACAACGTTTTCAAGGGAGGCTAAGGCAACAAGGGCTTCTTGATATTGGCCTTGTTGGATTAAAGGAAGCGTCTTAGTTTGTAATGCTGCTATGGCATCAAAGAGATCTTTTTCGGCTTGCTCTTTAAATAGCGCCATCTCGACAGGGGGGAGATGCTGCAAATTAAAAGCCATAGCATTTTTTTGTAAAATGTTCCGAACGCGTTTATTCGCATTGGCTAATTTGGGCGCCTCTTTTAAGGTTTGAAAGTGATCAACAGCTAATACCCGGCGGCTGGCATCAAGGGGCACACTTGGGTTAGTTGCCATGACAGATTCAATGGTTTGAATGCTAATGCCTTGTTCTTGGTACCAAGATTTAAAGCGCTCAAAGCAAAAAGTCATTATTTGTCTTACCACTTCTTCGTCGATTAAATTGCCATAACCATGTTTGGCTAATCGGCATAATTCTTCTAGATCAAGGGGCAATTCTTTTTCGATTAAAATACGCAAAATAGCCACGGCGGCACGTCGAAGCCCAAAGGGATCTTTGTCTCCTGTTGGGGTTTGGCCAATGCCAAAAATGCCGATTAACGTATCAAGGCGATCAGCCAACGCCAGGGCGATCCCAATCGGGGTAGAGGGGAGTAGATCTTTTGCAAAACGGGGGTAGTAACTTTCTTTTATGGCTAAAGCAACATCAGGCGATTCACCATCATTAAGCGCATAATAACTTCCCATGATCCCTTGTAATTCTGGAAATTCAAAAACCATTTCTGTTAACAGATCCGCTTTGCACAATTTTGCGGCTCTCTCACATAAATGACTTGGTGCGCCGATCTGCTTGGCAATCATCATGGCGAGCTTGGCAATGCGTTGGCTTTTATCATACAACGTGCCGAGCTTTTTTTGAAAAATCATATTTTTAAGTCCCTCTAAACGGTTATTTAAAGGGGTTTTTCTGTCTTGATCGTAAAAGAATTTTGCATCGCTTAAGCGTGCATGCATAACCCGTTCATTTCCCTTAATAATGTTGGTGTCGGGGTTTGCTTGGGTGTTGCTCACCAAGATAAAAACGGGTAGCAATTTTCCATTTTCATTATAAATGGGAAAACATTTTTGATGACTTTGCATTGAAGAAATGAGCGCTTCTTGAGGGACATCGAGAAAAGCCTTATCAAAATGGGCAGACAAGGGTACTGGCCATTCCACAAGGCCGGTTACTTGATCTAATAAGGCTTCTTCTATCAGTGTTTTGCCGTTATGTTTTGCGCCGATCATGTCAATGCTACGTTGAATTATTTCTTGACGTTCAACGAAGCAAGCAATGACCTTAAGTTCTTTGAGCGTGGTGAGGTAATCATCTGCTTTTGCCAGAGCAACTGCCTTGGGAAAATGAAAACGATGACCATAGGTTACATTATTTGCTTGCAAATTAAATACAGTGACAGGAAGTGTTTCTTTGCCATGCATGGCCAAAACCCAATGTATTGGGCGTACAAATTCTGTTTCGTTATTGCCCCAGCGCATTCTTTTGGGGATAGGCAATTGGTTTAAGGCTTGTTCAATGATGTCGCCTAAAACATCGGTAATTTTTTTCCCCGCCTCCTCAAATTCGCAAACAAGCCATGAACCTTGTTCGGTTTCAAGCACGGTAAGCTCATTGACGGCCACGTGACAGCTTTTAGCAAAGCCCATGGCGGCAGGGGTAGGATTTCCCTTGGGATCATAGGCACTACTTAAGGTGGGGCCTCGTTTTTGTATTTTGCGGCTTTCTTGCTCTTTGGGCACATCATAAATGCGCGCCGCAATTCTTCTTGGGGTAACAAAATATTCGGTTTTACCAAAAGGTATACCCAATGTATTAAGCGCATGGGTGATATTATGAGCAAAGTTTTTTGCTAATTTATCTAGGTTTTTTGGCGGAAGCTCTTCTGTTCCAATTTCAATTAATAATGTATCGGTTGCCAACATGGTGCGCTCTTATGCTTTAGCTAATAAAGGAAACCCGAGTTTTTCGCGGGATAGGTAAAATTGTTGCGCGACTTCTCGGGCCAAGGTGCGAACCCGTAAAAT
>CAZHSJ010000156.1:0-6200 GCA_964535225.1 Uncultured Candidatus Berkiella sp.
GGGGTTCCTTATTAGAAACAGGGTAAACATTAACTGAGTTTGGCCCTGATTGATGACACACAAAGCCTGGCTCATGACAGATCTCTGGGAAATTTGCCATCACCTGAAGGGATAAAATGCTTAGGGAAAACATCGTTATATGTTTATACAACCTTGTCCTCATTCACAGCCTTACGCTTATTATTGCTTACGAATTAAGACTAAGTTCGTTACAAAATAGTTTAAATTGCCTGCTTAAATGTGAATATACAATATCTTTTTTTAGCTGAATCGCTAACGCTTGCGTCGCTAATCACTTGCTTGGGGTGTTCTATCTGCTTTTGTTTGTCATAATTTAATATTATCTAATATGATTGGAAGCATTTAACGCAATGTAAAGGTACAAAAATGGCAAACGGCGGCCCAAATCAAAATCCTAATGATAAGAATATCTGGTTTAAAATTGGCTATACGCCGGTTTATTTAAGTGCCGTGCTACTTAAAGTACTGCTTTCTGCTGGTATGCTCCTCGTTTATATGACAGTTACTGGCAGTTATAAGGGGTTACGCATTTGCAAAGACATCTTGCAAGGTGGATTTCAAGCACTAAAAGATAATGCAAACCTTGAAATGAATGCTGTTACTTTGCCTATTTTCCAAAGAAATGCACCCAACGAAAACGATGCTGTTTTACCAGCAGCACAAGAGCCTGAACCTGTCGCCCCTGTAGTACCCTTGCTGTTAGCAGGGCGAATGCCTGCTCCAAGTGGCAATGCAAAAATGCCCGCAAGACCCCCAACAAGACGGTCTCCTAGAAGAAAGAAGAACGAGATTAACTGAAAAATTAATGTCTAAACGAGTCCCTTTTTGAACTCGTGTCATTTTTTAAATCGGTACTATCATTCTTAGGCGCCTGCTCGCTTGTCGTCGCTTGTCTTAATAACACAGTTGCGCTAGCGGTTGCATTAACTGTGTCAAGAGCACCGCCGAGGCTAGGATTTTCCACTGCGTGTCTTTCTAAGGTGTTTTGTACCGAGGAGAGTCGTTCTAACAGATTATCTTGAGATGGCACTTGTGCATTTGAAGCCGATCGCACTCTTGTTTCATTTGTGCTTTCTTTTGCTTTGGGGCGTTCGTCAGCAACTGGCGATCTCGTAAAAAGTGAACTCGCCCTTTTTCTTCCTTCAGACAAGACCGACAGAAATGCCGATGGGGGTGTTGGTGCAACAACTCTTTCATTGTGGGCTTGTACTTGAGCGCGATGTTCTTCTTGTAATAGCGGGCTGCACGCTAAGGGGGTTGTAGTAATGACTCTGACAGGTGTGCCAAAGGCCGGCTCTTTTATCTGTGAGTGTGTTTTTTCTGTATTAAGTTTGCATTGATCTGGAGAATATTTTGGATCAGCATGGGTAACAATTTCAGATAACTTTTTGGAAGGCATTATGGTTATGCAATTTGACACAACCACATGAGAACACAAGGTTGGTAGCGCCTCAGTAGCCTTTCCTGCTTGTGCTTTTTCAACTGCCGTTGTGAGCTGTTGCGTAAGGCGTTGTTTTGCAACCGCCTGCTTATGATCATAACAAATATCTACGCATGAAAAGAAACTTTCATTCCCCGCCGTTTTTGAAACTAAGACATTATTGAATGAAAATGGACATTTTTTTCCATTAATCTCAACTCTCTCATTAAGCTTCTCTTTCTCTTTTGCTTCCTTAGTTCCTATTTGTTCAGGTGATGCGCTATTTTCTACATTTTTATGAGTATAAATACGGCCATCCTTTGCTTCTTCGGTATAAACAGGATCTGATTCAGAAGGGTAGTTTTTCACGATAAAATTTAATTTTGGTTCCTGACCACATTCAACATGAGCAACCACATTCATCACAGGCGAGTTAGGCTTATCAGATGTTCTAACAGCAAAAGAGGCTAACACAAGATGTAAATTTTCTGGTTGCGATGCAGCCATGTTAGCAATTTGCTGTTGGAGGCTAGAAAATTCTTTTAAGCTAAGAGGCGTTTTTGTATAAAACATAAATTCATTTGTAACTAACCTAACGATATTATTCTTACATTCTGGTTTTAAGTTGTTATTAGCATCGCAGTTTTGGTCGAGGTGGGTGCGCGCTGCAAGGTTTGTCAAATCCGAGATATAGCTCAATAGTCTATCTACGCGATTACTATCATCGACATATTCAACGCTAACGCAGCCTTGAAATTCGCCAAAAGGAGCCTTATCTGCCTCTGGAGAAATACCAACGCAAACAATATCTTGAATAACAATATTACCAGAGGTTTCTGGCGCACCCGCTTTCATGTATATTCACTATTTATCTTACCCAGGTAGTTACTATATAATTACGATTACAGTTTATCATTTAGCGTTTTAAATTAGCTACGTTGTTCCTTGACCTATAACAAATCAGGTGAAAAATGAGAGAAGAAATCCGCAAGAAAATTAGTGCATCTCCTGATGATCAGGTTGCGCTTGGGGACATGCAAATAAAAGATGAAGAAATTGCTGAAATTATAGAACTTATCGCAAAAACCCGACCAGATATTGAAGAACTTTTTTTACACAAAAACCAGCTCACCGATGAGGGTGCAATAGCCCTTTCTAAAGGGTTATCCGCTTTAAAAAAATTAACACAACTTGATTTGCAATTTAACAACATAGGAAAGGAAGGTTTGTCTGCCATTTATAGAGAAAAAGGCAATGCAGTAAAACTTGCTGTCAATGGCAACAAGGTTGTTGATGTTGATGAATTGGAAGAATGTAAAAAATTCGCCTATAGAAAATAGGATAACCTCTCAAAGCAAACTGTTTCAATTAACCCAAACTTGTACCTTCATCGAAAGGAGGGGCAAGTTAATCTGAACTTTCGTGTAAATCCTCCTAGCTAAAATTAGCCCTATTATCAAGTGATACTAGCGCGCAAAAAAAGGGGAAAGCACTAAAGTAGGAATGCTGCGCTTCCCTTTCAATTAGGAGAACAATTATGAAAATTTGGCAGGTTGAAATGACGCTTGCTGCTCTAGCGGCGGGTGCAAAAAATACAATGATAGAGCATTTGGGAATAGAATTTACTGAGATTGGCGACAATTTTTTAAAAGCTCGAATGCCGGTGGATCATCGCACCAAACAACCAGCTGGAATCATGCATGGGGGCGCTTCGTGCGTCTTAGCTGAAACCATCGGCAGTATGGCAGCATATTGTTGTGTAGATCCATCAAAATTTCAAATCGTTGGGCTAGATATTAATACCAATCATATTCGATCTGTTCGCGAAGCTTACGTCACTGGTATTGCCGAGCCTTTTCATTTAGGGAGATCTTCACAAGTCTGGGGGATAAAAATTATGAATGATAATGAACAGTTAATTTCTGTCAGTCGCTTAACCATAGCTATATTATCAAAATAGTAATTGAAATAGAACATTTTACTAAATGTTAGCAGCCACTCGAGCTTGGGCGATTGGGTTAGAAAATATCACCAATCGCCAAAAGGTGTTAATTTGTCTTGTGGTTCGCAAAGATGATGAATTTTTAAGTCTTTAGCAAATGTTTGCGTTAGTCGAAATTGCGGCATATTAAGAAATCCTACTTATCAAGCCCGGCCCATGCTTCTCCTGGAAGTTGGCTTATATAGCTTAAGTTAACAGCTTCAACAGCCTTATGATGATCCCAAGTTATACCAGGTGCAAGTAACCGACCAATATCTTCAAGAAATTTAGTTGACCTTAGCTTCTCATGCATGTTTTGTTCAAAAAGCGCCCGACTAATAATGTGATTTCCATGTTCCATATATTTTAGAAATGATGAAATAACCTTACTCATATCTAACGTACCTGTATCATGAGCTATATATAAATCAAATAAATCTCGTCCTTTTTTTCTTTGGTAAAGTGCTCTTAATTTTGTACCAATTAATTCATCAAACGAATAAGTTAAAATCTCTGCTTTACCATTAAACCATCTTGATTGAACAGAGAAGTTCTTTTTCTCATAGCCAAATACGGAAAAATGCTCTCGAGTATTTATTTCAATTTTTAATCTCATCCGAATAGGAGGTGTTGATTCAGATATAAATGAGTAAGTAAGAGTAGCTCTTCCGTTATTAAAAGCCCTCTTTGGCTTACCTAGTATGGGATCAACAATGTTTTTAATAACATCTAATAAATCACCGATAGGTCCAGCATTGATTTGCACAAAATCGAGATCTTCAGAATAGCGCGCGGCAGGTAAAATAAATAACTTAAATAAAGCAGTGCCTCCACGAAAGGCTAAATTTTCATGAATGACTTTATTCGAAAATAATTCAACTAAAACCTGACTAAGTACTAAATCTTGTTCAACTTGCTCATCTTCAATCCATGGCGCAAATTCACGCCATTCTGTAATCATTGCTTTTGGGATCATATCTCTGCCTCAACTTCTTCATTGATCCATAATTTCCACTTTTCGTTAAAACGTGTTTCTTTATCTACTTTACCGGTAGGTGATAATAGTCTCTTACGGAATCTCTTATCTAAAAGAAAATCTTCAATTGTTTTTACAAAATTCTGCTTTCCTGCAAGCTCAAATAAATAGCCTAATCTCTGTAGCCAAGTCACTTCTTGCTTATGTTCCCATAATGTAATTAATTTTTTAGGATCAATTGTTTCTGATAATTCAATTAACACGTTAAAAGCATTATCCAGCCCTGCAGCTTTATCTGGATAGCTTACAAGATCAATTGCAGTTAATTCTGGCGTAGAAACTTTTAATATCCCTTGCCTGGTATTAAATTTCTGAACCGGAAAATATTCTATTTTTTTATTGGTAATAAATTCAACCTTAACCTTACCACACGCAATTGTTCTTCTGGCATGATCAGTCATTACTTGAAAAACTTGTGGCCGTTGATGGGCAGCCCCATGATACTGGGCAGCACTTAGTAAACATACGTAGTAAGGGCTACCTATAAATTCCATTAGATCGGGAATAAATTGATCGGCAGGCAAACATTCTATTTTTCTATATTCTGGAGGAACAATGACATGAAAGCTGCGCAAAGGAGTTGCCAGCTCTCCATTCTTCTGAGAGCGCCGAATTGCCTGCCTTACAGCTGGGCCAAGGGCTTTTTCTGCCTCTTCAGTAGTAAAGAAGCAATATCCCTTTTCGGCTTTCTGAAGAATAAACTCTTTTAAATTCATATTTTCCGCCCATGCATATGCAAAAAGTATCACAAAACGATAGTTTTTGCAAACGCACGGGCGCAAAGCCTGGCTATACACCCAGTTCTAAGGAAACGCCATATCCACAAAGGAGCACAATATTCTTTAAGTCAATTGAAGCTAAGATTACTTGTCACCGTTGTAACAATTTTGGCTTACCTTTCAGGATAAGCCCCCCAAATGTTACATTGTTACAAGAGTTACGTGACGGAAACCAAATACCGCCCCCAAAAATCAAAGTGGCTTGTGGGCATTGTCGATATTTTGTAAGAGATACTATAGGTGATGGGTTTGGGATTGGTGAATGTTTAAAGGGGCATGTGCCTCAATGGCCTGAGTATCCGCTTTATCCAAAGGTTGAGAGGTTTTGCGATAAAATTTCTGAACAGGTCAAGACAAAACATCATTATGTTAATTTTTCTATTTTGATTTTTGATAAATCGTAGCTCGAGGCTTTTAAAATTTCCTCTATATCTTTCTGGCTTAAAGCCGCATCTTTTCCAATTATTATTTCCACAAGGTGATTTGTTACAACATTACCAATTGAGGGTCTTTCACCATCTTGAATTGGTATCCTTTGATCTAGTCCCTTATCCATCATAAAGAATCTATGTTCATTTTCTTCCTGCCAATCAGTTGATTTGTATCGTGGCATAGATACAAATATGTTGCTTGCGAATAAAAAGCTCTTTCTTGCGTAATTTTCAAAATTTATAATGTGGTTGTATCTTTTAGATTTAACTAATTTAGAAAATACTTTTATAAATTCCCTTAGATCTGTATATGCCTTTTCTTTGCCATAATTCACTTTAAGAAATACAATTGGCCAGTCAGGTATTATCTCGAGATCATTTTTTTTGGCAAAGCGAAACATTCTATCAGAAAACCCTAAAGCATATCCTTTATGATTATCTGCATATCTTTCCCAAAGTATGCCATTCATTTTATTTTCACATAATGACACAGTAAACAATTGAATTTCTGATACATACTCATCAAAGTGTC
>CAZHSJ010000157.1:0-6197 GCA_964535225.1 Uncultured Candidatus Berkiella sp.
ATTCAAATGTGAGTTGCTGCAATCTGGTACCCCAGTCTGAAGTAGGTCGGGCAAAGTCTGCGTGCCCGACATCTTAATAAAAAACGTAACTTCAAATACCGGCTATTTGCCACTTCCACGATTTTTGTCGGGAATATTCGCGGGACCAGAAAACATTACGCTGGATACCGCAATAAAGGCATCTACGTGTCAGTAGTTACAAAAAACCCACCCTATAGAATTTGAGATCTTTAAGATGTCGGGCACGCAGACTTTGCCCGACCTACTTCGGATCGCACTTTATGATATTACTTTACCCATAGCACACGCTCATTCCTATCTAATATCAAACTGCTCACAGACTTTAGTAATTCTAGAATCAATACGCTTCTTCACTTCAGGATATTTAACAGCATTCTCGATAAAGAGATAAACACCGTTAAAAAAATCTTCCATTAATCTAGGTGCGCTGATCAAAATAAGATTGCTTTCTTCATGGTTACACATATGTTCCGTGCCATCTTGATAACCAAAAAGTTTACAATTATGCTTAATTGCATAATCTGAAAAAGAAGAAAAGGAATGTAGCTTTGCACAACGGGCAGCCCATAAATCCTTAGGATTATACTGATAGGGTTGATCATTATCAGTTTTCATAAAATTCGTTACCCAATTAATAAAATCGCTACTATCATTTTTATTTTCTCCAGTTTCCATGTTTAAATACCCCATGGTATCCATAGAAACAAATAGAAAAATCATTGTTCCACTCAATGAGTGAGAACTTTCCCACACATTTTTAATTTCTCGACAAATTCCATTTACGAATATGTTGGAGTAAATTGATTCCATATTTATTAATTCCGTATACAATTAACACTTAAAATAACGACCCCAAGCAAAGCACGCACTTCCTCATTTAACCATAATACCCCTCCCTTAAGATCAACTTGTTCTACTCAAATCTATCCTTTCCATTCTGAAATCAAGATCCCTTTAATATTAGAATTAACAAATTTTCCATCTTTTACCTTGTGCTCCCGAAGCTTACCTTCTTGAATCATACAATTTTTTTCCATTACTCGTGCCGATGCAATATTGCTATCAAAGTGTTCACCGTAAATTCGATGCAGATTTAGATCTTCAAACCCAAATTTAATTATTCTTGCCAGCATTTCCGTTCCATACCCTCTCCCCCAATATGGTTTTCCTAACCAATATCCTAAGCACCCATGCATAAAATCTTCTGTAACTACAATTTCAATAGCGCCAACAAGGGAATTGTTTTCTTTTAAAATTACCGCATATTTATAATCACCTAACTCTAATCGATCTTTGTGAGTAGAAATCCATTCTTCCGCCATTCCGTTTTCGTATGGATAAGGAATGCTAAGGGTGTTATCGCAAATTTCTTTTTCTTGTAGAAGAGCATGTATGCTTGCTGCATCGGACATTTTAAATGCACGAAACAGCAATCTCTCCGATGTTAGGTCTTTGAACAGTTTTGTCATTGTTTCACTTCCTTTATATTAAATCCATGGTTGACTTTCAACCAGCAGCTCACTTTCAATGCCGCCTGTTTGCTCAGTAGATTTGGGTTCAAATAACATGATATGCGCCTCTTCATCAGCGACAGGTTTGTGTTCAACACCCTTGGGTATCACACAAAATTCACCTTGCTTTAAATTGATAACGCCATCTCTCAATTCAATCCTCATGGATCCTTTTACGACGAAAAACATTTCATCTTCATTTTCATGGCTATGCCAGGTAAATTCACCTTTAAATTTAGCTAGTTTTACATATTGGCCATTCAATTCCCCTACAATTTTTGGCGACCAATATTCATTAAATAAATTGAATTTTTCTGGCAAGTTAACTTTATTCATATTTATACCTCATTTTCAATCATTCTAGAGATCAATAGCTAATGCTAGAGATCGCGTTTTAATTTCATTCGCTATTTTGTCAATAAACCCATTGATCGTGAGATTATTGATTACCAACCCATCTCGACGACGAATAGAAATCGTGTTCTGTTCCATTTCCTTATCCCCCACAATCAACATATAAGGAATTTTACTTTGTTGTGCTCGCAAAATTTTCTTTTGCATTCGTTCATCAGTCCAATCAACATCAGCACGCAAACACCCAGTAGCCGTGGAGACTTGCGCCTCATTAAGAGCCGATAGAAGTGATTTTGCATAATCAAAATGTTTATTTGAAATAGGGATTATTCGAATCTGAATAGGCGCCAGCCATGTTGGAAAATTACCCATGTAATGTTCAAGCAAGAAGGCAACAAAACGTTCATGAGAACCCAAAGGAGCACGATGGATCACATACACCGGATGACTTAAACCATCTTCCCCAATATAAGACAAATTAAACCGCTCGCTGGTTAGAATGTCTAATTGGTTCGTTGATATAGCATATTCCTGCCCAATCGCACTCTCTATCATAAAATCGATTTTAGGACCGTAAAATGCAGCCTCACCTTTTTCTTCAATAAAAGGAAGGTTGGATTCTTGCATCGCAGCCCTAATAATATCAATTGCCTTTTCCCATTTTTCGGGTTCACCTACATATTTATCGCTCTTTTCTAGATCAGGCAAAGAAAGCCTCATGTAGAAATTTTTAATCCCTAGAATTTGGTAGTAACGCGCATGCAAAAGCAATGCTTTTAAGAACTCTTCTTTCCCTTGATCATATCGACAATAAATATGGGCATCGTTTTGACAGAAGCCTCTTGTACGCATCAGACCCGAGAGTGCTCCACTAGCTTCATAGCGATAAACGTGGCCATATTCGCTAACCCGAAAAGGCAGTTCGCGATAAGAGTGCGGTTGAGATAAATATATTTCATGGTGATGAGGACAATTCATCGGTCGCAAATAATATTTTTCACCTTCAATATCAATGGGTGCATACATATCATCTTTATAATAAAGCAAGTGACCAGAACGTTGATATAATGATTCCTTAGCAATGACCGGCGTCGAAACGGGGTAATAGCCATCCTTATGTTCTTCTTGTCGAACCAGCTGCTCTAATTCTTGCCGAATGATGGCGCCGTTAGGCAGCCATAATGGCAACCCTTGGCCTACCTCTTCACTCATGGCAAAAATATTCAATTGCTTACCTAAACGACGATGATCGCGTTTTTTGGCTTCTTCAATTTGCCACAACCTTTCATTGAGTTTTTCACCATCCTCAAAGCACAATCCGTAAAGTCGTTGTAGTTGGGCACGTTTTGCATCACCTCGCCAATAAGCACCTGCGATGGCTATCAGCTTAAATTCTTTAATATCTTTTGTATTTTCTACATGCGGCCCTTTACATAAATCGACAAATTCACCCAAACGGTATAAAGAAACATGCGTTACGCCGGCACCAGAATCAAAGTCTTCGCCAACTTCACGAGCAACCGCAGTGCTGCCTTTATCTCGTAGCAGCTCTAATAATTCCACTTTATAAATTTGATCATTTTGCTGCATGTATTCAATGGCCTGTTGAATAGGCCATTCCATCCTCTCAAAAAGCAGAGGTTTGGCTCTTAATTCATGCATCTTTAATTCAATTTGAGCTAAATCACCCTCCCCAATCGGTAAGGGGAATTCTACGTCATAATAGAAGCCATCCTTCGTGGTAGGACCCACCCCAAAACGAGAACTTGGCCATAAAGCATGGATTGCAGCAGCAAGTAGGTGCGCGCAAGAATGGCGCATCATTTCAAGGGGTAGCGTGGATTGATTCATAACAGCTCCTAAAGTACTGGTTTAACAATAAATCTCCGCTGCCTTTGGAGTTTGATTGTTACCAGTTACACCAGAAGGCAGCCTTTGTGGCTACCTTCCGCGCATTGCCTAGGTAGCCGCGGTGGTGGTAGTGGTAGTAGTCACAGACATAGAAAAACCCTGCGGCTGGATCCGCAGATCATAAGACTGTCTTGCTATGTCATGTGCTTTCTTCATAGTTTTCAGTGTAATCAAAGGATTAAGCCAAGTAAATAGAATATAGCTTACAGACTATGTTCTTTCGAATGAACGTGCCTAAACCGCTGATGGGTGGAGTGAAGCTCAAATTGTGCATTTTTGGTACCCCAGTGGTACCCCGCGTGATTTTTAGTTGTTTTGCTTAACAAGTTAAGTGTTATTTTTGCTGATTTTTCCATCATCCATTGATCTAATTTACCGTCAACTGGACGTATGACCACATCATCTGTGATATTGTGTTTACTTTGTTTATTTAGCTCAATAAACATCGCCACAGATTTTCTATCATTAATCCCTTACGTTCATTGGTCATTGTTTTAATATTCTTCAACTTCCATTGCACAGCGGGAAGTGCTTCAACGCCAGTTACTCCTAACAATGCCCAATTAGGCTCCCCACGTTTAAATGACATTAAAAATTCTTTTTCGTCTTGCGTTAATGCAGCGTGGATTTGTTCAATCAAACTTTCTCTCGTTTGGATCAAAACCTCCAGTGCTATTGGCTCTGACGTCATGCCCAAAAATTCTCTCTCAAAAATAATATCAATATTCTGCAAGTTTGGTCTCAACACCTCATGCATCGGCCTGTCATGACTTATCAAATACACTAAAAAGGCTTTTCGAATATCGTTAGTCAATCCATCATTTTCAAATAGCATTTTCACATCAAATAAATCTCTTGGATGCTGGCGATCCAATGCTGCAACTATCTTTCCGCCATATAGATCAGCCAAAGAAAGCATCGGCACATCAAGCACACTTAGTTTAAATTCATCTTCTGCTTTGCTTGCGAGATCTTTCCGTACAATAGGATAAAGAGTCCCTCTTAGAATAGTATTAGGTTCAATTTTAACGGGAGGTATCCCTTTTGCATTAATACTAAGTTTCTTGCCTTGAAGCATAACTTTTAAATCAGAACGTGCTTTTTCAATGTTCTTTTTAATATTAGCAAGCCCATTGTCGATATTTTTTAACGCGATATCTCGAGGCTCAAGAGGCACATAGGTTAAGTCGATATCGACCGACAGTCTTGGAAAGTCCCACATGAATAAATTTAAAGCTGTCCCTCCTTTCAATGCAAAACAATCTTCCTTCATCACAAAAGGAAGCACTTCTAATAATAACCTTACTTGTTGGTGATATTTTTTATCCATACTACGTTTGATTAACCTCTTTTAAATCAACTGGCAAGGATAATTGGTATTTTGGATTATAATACCCGCCCTTACCGACTACTCTCTTTCCTTTGCCGAGATCTATCTTCTCGACATTCAGCCTTTTTACCCAAGGATGATTAACGTGCTCTGCTAACACTAAAAATAACCGCTTAACCTTCACTGACTGACAAGACTCGAGTAATTCTTGTATTACTTTTGGCCGTAAGGTAGTGAGGTTTTCCATGAGTAATAAACCATGTGCGACAGATGCACCCTGTGAATCAAAATGCAGGTATTCCAATATGGCACGTTCTGGGCTTGCGACCATTATTTTGTAGTCGCTTACCGCATGTTCAACAAGCGCTTTATCCCATGCACTAGCAAACAAACCTTGCTCTATGCACGTTACATTGTCTTTCTTAAAATAATCACGAAACCATACTGGTATGGGTCGTTTGTCTGATCTGTGTTTTGACAACCACTTTGGGTTCCCCTCCCCCATTGGCACAAAATGGCCATAGCCTAACAACTCTAATGCTGTGAGGCCTGCTACATGAACTTTGAAACCCAATTGGCTTTGAAGTGAAAAAACACCACCTGTCCAATCAACGATATCACCTTCTTTGATATAGGCTCCCTTACCTATCTTGGTGAGCCATTTTCCTTGGACATACCTTACTGCTAATTGACGGAAAACTTCTTGTGAATTCAGCCACGGTTGCACAGCCACTGTGCCTTTAGGCCAGCGTTTGAGGAGTTGGCTTATTTTTGTTTGGCCAACAGCACGCATCGGATGGTTTATATTTTTTGAATTAGGTACACTCATAGTAGTCTTTTTCAGGTTAAAGCAAACCATAAAATAATCATAGTTTATTTATACTCAAATAGGAATACTTATAGTTTACTTATTTATAGCAAAGTAAACCAGATCAGCTTTGTTGTAATAGCACGAAAGAAAGAGCCCTCACCCTAACCCTCTCCCGCAAGCGGGAGAGGGGATCATAGAAAAGCTTAATCTCATTCTGCATGTATGATTTTTTTATGGTTGAGAATTGAAACGATGCAAT
>CAZHSJ010000158.1:0-6189 GCA_964535225.1 Uncultured Candidatus Berkiella sp.
TCTGTGGATGCGCTTATCAGTGATGTCTCCTTTTTTCAAACCTATTTACAATTAAAATGGGTCCATGGTTTTAGCGAAGCCACGCGATTGCTGATCCGGGGCGATTTAGGCGCAACCTTACCAGATGACAGCGAACGTTTACCTTTGAGTCAACGCTTCTTCGCCGGTGGCGATTTAAGCTTACGCGGCTATGGTTATCGATCGCTGCCTGCCGAAATCGATAAAGACGGCAATTACCAGCCTGTAGGTGGCGCGTATTTAGCAGTTGGCAGTGTTGAGCTGGTACATACCGTTAAAAAGCCCTTTGGCGTATTTACCTTTGTGGATGCAGGAAATGCCTACCGTAAACTCTTTCAAGAAACCGCTATTGGGGTAGGGGTAGGCGTTGAATGGCAAACGAAACTAGGGCCGGTTAAATTTGCCATTGCCAAACCCCTAACCAAAACATCGGATGCTTGGCGAATACATGCCACGTTTGGACCTGAGCTTTCCTAAATGTGACTTCGTGGCGCGCCAAATAATTCTCTTGCTGGAGCTTTGCGTGACAATTCTCTCATTTGCGTGGGTTGTAAACCAAAACGAATGAATAACTCTTTTCTTGGTCTCTCAATATGCCTTTCTTCAAACTTTTGTTGATGTGCCTTAAATAGATCATCAATAAAATTAGCTTTATAATGCTCACTATTCATCTTTGCAAGCTGTGCCTTAAGCCGATGAACCCAGCTATTTCCCACTGTTACGCTTGACACGGTGCTGTTTAAAATTTGAATGACTTTAGCTTGAGCAGATAATTTCAAACGAGTAAAGCGCTTTTTATAAGGTGAAAGTCTTTGATTTTGTAAATTATCAATAAACTGATTTATCTCTTTTGTAAGTTGCGGATCTGGCGTGGTGAGTGGTTTGCCACCCTGGTAGCAGCCTGCCCTTGAAATAACAAGTTTTACCGCGCTGGCGCTTGCAAGCTTATCTGCATTTTCACGATACTTGAGTTGACTGCTGACTATTTTATCAAGTTTTAATCTGAATTCCTGTAATCGTCTTACTTCTGAGGAGAGATCAACCCTTTTAACAACTTTTTGCCAACTTCGTAGTAGCTGATTTATTTGAGCTTGTTCATTCGAAATGGCTTGAGATTGTACTTCGTTTAACACCACAACATTCGGGTTTAGCCATTTCCCAAAAAAGTCTACTTTAGCCAAAAAAGAGAGAGATGCGAATTTTTCATGGATTAAGCTAAGTGTTCCTAAAAGTTGGATAAGATGTTTGTTTTTCTCGACCATGGTGCTGCTCCAAATAAAGAAGCGATGCTAACTTCGTTAAATCATTATTGCAAGAAAACGACAAACGTCAGTCAGTCGTCTCGCTGTTTAGCATTTTATTTCCACTTTTCAATGACAGCTTGTTATTAGCCCGGTAAAATGTCATTCTAATTAAGTTAATCATTTACCTTCTAAAAGTGCTATAAAAATGCCCATACTTGCTTTTTTAGGCCAACATCTTGAACCCTTATCACTCTTAAAAAAGACGGTGAAACTTGTTTTTGCCCTATTGGCAGCCACCCTCCTATTTGGCGGATTTCTTCTTTTTACCGCCCAAGGCAATAAAATTGCTTTGATGTTAATAAGTGAATTAACACCCTTTGAGGTTAAATTTTCTTCCCTAAAAGGAACCCTCTACAATCAAGTGGTGTTTAATGACTTTGAACTAAAAGGCCCTCAATTGATTGTTCAAGCAAAGCGCCTTGAGCTCGGCTTTGAAATTAACCAACTATTTAAAAACGACAAAACGCTCCAAACCCTTCATGCTAACGAGCTTATGGTTTGGTATAACAATAAAAGCATTGCGCTGCCCACACATTATGACCAAAACACCCTAACGCAAGCACAGGCCGATCTTAAAAAGTCGATCCCTTTTGTGTTTAATATTGAGCAGATCAGCATTGATGGTGCCTTTATTCACTGGAACCATATCGAGCATACGCTTACTGAATTTAAAATAAAGCATGCCTCAAGCAACTTAGCCTCCATTGAAGAAATACATTATGCAGGCGCTTATGGTTCATTGGATGCCTATCTTAAGGATGCGATTAAAGTAAACTGGAATTTACATATTGCTAAAAATCCGTATCTTATGTTTTTGCAAACGTACCCTATTTCTACTAAAGGCAATATCGTATTACCAACAAAAAACATTGACGATCCTGATAACCAATTCGATATAAGCCTTAACGCTAAGGAATTTAAGAAAGATAACCATCATTTTCAAAATGTACAAATTGAAGTAAAGGGAACCCCGGCTAAACATCAAGTCCACGTTAATGGCGTTTACAATCATGCTCAGGTTAAGAGTGTCCTCTTGGGTGGATTTACTCCCAAAACATGGAATGGAGATATCACCACATTAAAAGTAGACCACCACCGCTGGGAAAAGATTGGTAACTCAACGGGAAAATTGGCCGTTGATTGGCACAACAACACCATAAACACTGCTTTAGATTTGTTGCTATCAGAGCTTTATCCCGTTTCTGTACAAGCCGACATCCACAAAAAACATCCCTTTGCTTTAAGTGGAAATGTAAAGACACACATTAAACAAATTAAAACACTTTCCTCGCTTGTGCCCTCTGTTGCCAACTTGCGCGGTGAGTTAGATGTTGATATTAATTTAGCCGGGAGCCTTATCAAGCCCGAATGGCTAGGCTATATGCATTTAAAAAACGCCAAATTGCCTGCGACTTCGCTTGGCAAAAAAGCTATTTTGAATGATTTGCGTTTGACTTTTTTACAAGACAATAAAGTCTCTCTTAACGGAAAAGGGTTGTGGGGAAGCGGAGAATTCACTATCACAGGTGGTGGACAAATGCTTACACAAAAGCCTAATTTTAATATTCAATTAAAAGGGGAAAAATTACTTTTAAGCGACACCCCTGAATATTATATTGTTGCCAATCCTGATCTGAGTCTTACTTTACAAAATGGTAATATGAATTTAACTGGGCAAATTGTTATCCCCGAGGCCGACATAAAAAGCCTTAAAAGCCCAGAAATGGTGAGTGCATCTGATGATGTTGTGGTAATTTCTAAAAAGCCGCAACCCAAAAAAGCCCCTGCCCTCATTGAACAAGGTTTTGGCTCACACATTACTACCCATGTTGAGTTAATTTTAAAAGATAAAATAACCTATAAAGGCCATGGCGTTTCAAGCAAAGTGGGCGGGCGCCTTGAAATAAATCAGCAGCCTGGTCAACCGCCCCTGGCTAAAGGTAAACTTTTTCTTACCAATGGTACCTATAAAGGTTATGGTAAAGTATTTGATATCAGTTATGGCCAAATATTATTCACCGGTGGCCCGATCTATGATCCTATTTTAGATATTAGAGCCCAACGAACTATTGAGCCTCAATCCACATTGGCTTCTTTTAAAAGTAACCAGGCCATACTTGCTGGTGTCACCTTTAGTGGTTATTTAAAATCCCCCAAAATTGGGTTTTATTCTAATCCCAGTATGCCAGACAGTGATATTATTTCTTATCTTATTGTTGGACGCCCGCAAAGCCAAATAAACGAAGCGCAAGCAGAACTTCTCTTTCAGGCAGTTTCTCAAATAGCCAATGTGATGGGCGGCAATCGAAAAGATGTACAATTTAACTTAGCTGAAAAATTAAAATTAGATCAGCTGGGTTTTTCCAAAAAGCAAAACTACATACCAACCCCCGGTTCACATAACCCGCTAGAAGATACCGTGTTTGTTTTAGGAAAACAGCTCTCTTCAAGATTATATTTGAACTACAGCGTTGGGTTAGTCGATTCTGCGAGCCAATTTGGTATGCGCTACGCCCTTGGTAAAAATGTCACTATTGAGGCAGCAACAGGAACGCAAGGATCTAGTGCGGATGTATTACTTTCTTTTGAAGGGCACTAGTTTTAAGTTGAATGTGTATCAAAGCCCAACATTCGCCCCACTGGTTGTTTTTCAATTAGGGCGACATCTTTCCTGACAAAGCGGGCAATCAATAAATAAATTTGAGATCTTGTAGGGGACGGCCTCTGTGCCTGAAGGCTCCCCTCATATTTTAAAAAAATTATTATAAAATTCATAAGGTTAGAATAATAACGCAAGTGAAGTTCTTTCCCTTCTCCCAATTTTTGGGAGAAGGTGCCCGAAGGGCGGATGAGGGTAACTCAATTATAACCATCACCATTGCACCACAGTACGGTAGGTCGGGCAAAGTCTTCGTGCCCGACATCTTAAAGATCTTAAATTACGATATAGTGGTGGTTTTGCATTAGGATGTCGGGCACGAAGACTTTGCCCGACCTACGCTAGAATTGGTGCAATGATGTTTGTACGAAAGCCGCATCGGGAAAAATTTATTTGACGAGATACTCGTGTTTCATACTAAGTTTGCAAATTGTGGATTTCACAAAAGTTCATTGAAAAAACACAGCCTGCGTTAAACCGCGATTTAACAATAACTCTTTGAGAAAGGTAAGCGCTTCCACCTGAATTTGTCTCACCCTTTCGCGGGTTAAACCAATTTCAGCACCCACATCTTCTAAGGTAGCTTGTTCAAAACCACGTAAACCAAAGCGGCGCGTTATTACTTCACGTTGCTTTTCATTTAATTGATCAAGCCAGCTATCAACTTCTTGAATAAAGTCCACTTCGCCTAGTAAGTTTGCAGGATCAAAGCCTGCATCGTCGGCAATACTTTCAACTAATGAACGTTCCGTTTCATTCGCCATAGGCGTGTCAAGAGAGGTGACTTTTTCATTCAACCCCATAATTTTTTTAATGTCATTGGGATCTTTTTGTACGCAATGTGCAATATCATCTGGCCTGGGTTCATGATCCAACACATGCGTTAGCTCACGCCCTTTTCTTAAGTAAACATTAAGCTCTTTTACTACATGAATGGGTAAACGTATGGTGCGCGTCTGATTCATCAGGGCTCTTTCAATGGTTTGTCTTATCCACCAGGTACCATAGGTGGAAAAACGGAACCCTTTTTCAGGATCAAACTTCTCTACCGCACGAATCAACCCAAGATTGCCTTCTTCAATTAAGTCTAATAATGGTAAACCACGGTTTAAATAGCGCCTTGCAATTTTAACAACTAATCGCAAATTTCCTTCAATCATTTTATTACGTGATTTAAGGCAACCTTGTTGCGCTAAGCGGGCATAGTGAACTTCATCATCAGCGGTTAATAAATTCGAATGGCCAATTTCACCTAAATACAGCTGTGTGGCGTCGAATGATTTTTTAAGACTGGCTGAAAGCGCTTCTTCACTCTCTGCTTTTTCTAGCCAGTCTTGTGTTGAAGATAACGCGTCATGATCAATGAGATCAAATTCATCTTGAGCATCAAAGGCTCCGTCGACATCAACGTCTTCGTCTTCATCCTGTGCTTTGGCTAAATCAGAAGAAATATCGCTCATTTCTTCTTCCTCAACCAAAGCTAAATCTTCCCAATTTTTCGCCATTTAATGCTCCATGCATAAATTCGCTGTGTGAATCCTTCACACATATAGCGTCTTAAAATTAAATTTCAGAAATTACTTTGGTTAAACCGTCGAGCTCTTTTAAAACATGCTCATAACGATCTGTTCCTAATCCTGAAATAATTTTATTTTGTGCGGCCTGCCACAATGGGATCCCTTTCAGTAATGTCTCCCGCCCTTTTTCAGTTAAAGCATAGGCTTTGGAGCGCTTGTCCCTTGGCTCTATGGTTTCAATGAAACCTAACTTTTCAAGCGGTTTGAGATTTCGTGTCAAGGTTGTTCTATCCATGACAAGGGTGCTTGCCATTTCAGTTAATGTACGGGCAGCCACTGACGCCATTGAAACGAGCAAAGTGAACTGGGTTGCTCTGATCCCAGCTGGCTCTAAGCAATGATCATAAAACTGCGTCACCGCTCTTGCAGCCTTGCGTACATTGAAACAGCAGTCCTTGGCATTGATCAGTCTGTGGTTGATTTGTTCGCTAGCTTCCATTAGTTTACCCCCTTACAAAAAAAGTGTAGTCTCCCGCTCCACTAACTTTCAAGAAAAGAAGTCAGTTTTCCTAAATATTTTTTATCCAGGGGTAAAAGGTGTCCATATTGCGAGCACATTCGTATATATTATTAAAGAAGAATAAAATAACGTTTTATTAAGCATAATTATTGGATGAATTGTTTGCTGGCC
>CAZHSJ010000159.1:0-6169 GCA_964535225.1 Uncultured Candidatus Berkiella sp.
ACTTCTTTGAATTTACTCACTTTTCTTAAAAAACTTATGGGGATTCATCAGGGTCAGCCCCGCCTTCTAGCAATGATTTTACAGTTTCTGAAAGGCCGCTTGCAGCTGCCAAAACGATATCCTCGCTATTTCCCTCAACATTAACTCTTTTTAAGATATTGCTGCATTCTAATTTATTATTTAATACATCCCAAAATTCTTTAGCTTCTTCGTTAGAGATTCCGTTGCCGCTAATGTCGACAAATGTCACTTTGGTATCTATGAGTGCCTTACTTAATAAAAAAAGTTGCCTGCCTTTAATTCTTCCAGATAAATCAATGTCCGTTATATTGTATTCTTTTAAAGCGTTTCTAAAGTTAGAGGGGTTGTCGTTAAAAACCTCTTCAAGAAGGTCTGGCAGCATGTTGGTAAATTCATCCGGTGCTGCTCTTTTGAGTTCTGATTGTCCGCCTAAGTTATTTAAATCTTTTTCTGCGCCGCACTTCATGATAGTTCCTCGATGTATTGATTTAAATAAATGCCAGTCAATACCCCGTTACTATCCTTAGAACTAGATGATATACATCAGTCCTCGCGTGTCAGAAGCTTCCTAGCGAGAAGAGCCATAAATAATGCTATAACAAATAGCTAAAATAGTGAAGACCGATAGTCAAGGTAGGGAACGCGCATATCGTGGAGTTGCAGACATATTGTGTTGGTTCCCCTTCCACCATTACATCATCAAATTCTTCAGCTGTTGTTAACCACACTTGTAATGAATCTTAAAAATGGTAGCCATAATGTAACTATATGATTTTTATAGAATTAAGTTCAAGCTATGAAACATGGCTCGCCATATGTTGTCAGCGCCAACCTTTAGTGTTACTATTTGTTTATATGAACAACATTTAGAATATGTCATGTATAAAAGAAAGTGCCACTTAGATTTACCACAAAAACAGTCAGTATTCCTATGGGGGCCCAGACAAACCGGTAAATCCCATTTTCTAAGGCACCATTTTAAAGATTCAGTATATTACGATTTATTAAACACCCATGAAATTATCCGGCTCACAAAAGCGCCCTATTTGCTTCGTGAAGAAGTATTGGCTTTTACTGTAAAGCAATTAAAGTACCCTATTATCATTGATGAGATACAGAAAGTACCCGACCTACTTAATGAAGTGCATTGGTTAATTGAAAATGCAAAAGCACAATTTATTCTATGTGGTTCAAGTGCTCGAAAGCTCAAAACATCATCTACCAATCTTTTAGGTGGCAGAGCTTGGGTTTATCATTTTTATCCTTTAGTTTCTTCTGAAATCCCAGATTTCGATTTGTTACGAGCATTGCAAAATGGCTTAATTCCAAATCACTACCAAAGCGATCCCACTTATATTCAAGATAGACTTCAAGCCTATATCGATATTTATTTAACAGATGAAATTAGAAATGAAGGTTTAGTGCGTAATCTGGCAGGGTTTGCACGGTTTTTAGATGTGGTTGGTCTATGTAACGGTGAGATGATCAATGTTAACAATATTGCCCGCGATTGTGGTATTGACCGTAGCACTGTTCAAGGACACTTCCAAATCCTAGAGGACACGCTACTTGGTTTTCATGTTTACCCCTATCGAAAAAAAATCAAGCGTGACATTATTACTGCTACTCCTAAATTTTATTTATTTGACGTTGGCGTGGCTAATTATCTATCAAAACAACAAGTCACCAGTTTAAAGGGTATCGCCGCAGGTAGAAGCTTTGAGCATTATATATTAATGGAATTAATGGCCTATATTGGCTTAAACCGAAAACGTATAGATATTACTTATTGGCGCACTAAAACAGGCTTAGAAGTCGATTTTATTTTAGGGCAAGCTAAACTGGCGATTGAGGTAAAGCTTAGTGAACAAGTTCACCAGCAGGACTTAAAGGGGTTAATAGCATTCTGTGAGGAACATACTAAAGCGCAAGCTATCGTTGTTTCCCAAGATAGTAGACCTAGAATGCTAAAGGTAAATGACAATTTAACCATTTCAATTCTGCCCTGGCAGATCTTTTTAAAGAATTTATGGGCAGGCGAAGTGTTATAGTCACCTCACCATACCAAAGATATTAACAAAGCCAAAGCAGGCCCCCTTGGCTTGCGACGCCCCTACTCCCAGTTTTGTAAGGTCAAGCGCTTCGCCTGTTCTGGAGGAGTTAAAAACCTACATGCAGGCTCAATTTGATAATAAAATAGTAGAGCTAATGATAGTAGCGAGGCGGGATTGAACCCCTGAAGGCTCACGAAAAAAAACTATTTTTCTATATAGTTATTGTTATTTTCCCAGGGGGGGGAGGCAAAGAAATCTATCGGATTCATAACACGGATATTATCTTTATCATAGGCTCTATTTAAATTTGCAACCAGCTGAATTGTTCGTTGCGGTTTTAACATATTTGTATAATATTTTAATGCAGATGAAATCCCACTATCAGTTGTTTTGACTTCGATTAAGTCCATGACAACATTATTGACTATAGTTACAAAATCTACCTCACGGCCATCTTTATCGCGAATATAATGCAAACTACAACGATACCCATGATAATCTTCGATAAAATGTAATCGTTTTAATAACGTTGTGGCTACAAAATTTTCTAAGCGAGCGCCACCGTCATTAAGAACATCCCCATTATCATAAAAATAGACTTTAGGCGGTTTAGCTATACTTCGAGGAACATTCTTTGTAAAAGGATATATAGCAAAGCCAATATACATCTTTTCTATCAGCTGTAACCATGATTTTGCAGTTTTTGGTGATATTTGTAAATCTTGAGCAATATTTGATAATGTAATTAACCCCCCTACTCTTTCTCGCAAGGCATCAACATAGAGCGTTAACAGTTGAATATTGCGTATATGTTCTAAATCACGAACATCTTCTTTTAAAATGCGATCAAACCGCTCTCGTCGCCATCTTCTCGCTTCCCTTTCATCGCCCATTAAAAATGGTTCGGGAAATCCGCCAATGGCTAGCAAAAGTTCAAATCCTTCACTTTTATTCATTCCAGGAGGCAATTCATCTATGGTAAATGGGTGCAATCGCCAATAATGATATCGTCCCATTAATGAATCGCCACCTCGACGATATACATCTAAACGCGCAGATCCCGTCACAAGATATTCTTGATTTGCAGGTTTTACATCGTATACCCCTTTAATCCATTGTTTCCATCTAGGATATTTGTGGATTTCATCAAAGATCACAACATCAGAATCTGATTTCCAATGCTTCTTTAAAATTGCTTGTCTATCCTCATCGAAATCCCAATTAAAATATTCGCTTTTTGAAAATTCATTTTGGCATAACCTTTTGCTCAAATCCGTTTTGCCTACTTGGCGAGGGCCGCCAATAAAAACCATTTTTTTCTTTAAATCTTTTAGGATGTGATAATAACAGTATCTTTGCACGGCTAATTTGACCTGTATTACAATATGGACGCGTCTGTTTTGGAGTGTAGCTCAAAATGACCGAAAACAACAAGGGGTATATGCACTAAAGTTTCAAAGACAACAGTATGTTGGGAGGCTAGATAGATAATGCTGATTCTATGCAATCTTATAATGATGGATGTAAGGCAAGCCCCTTTCGAGTTTGGAATCATTATATATTTTATTAATACTGCAGTACTTCTCAAACTCTTTTGCTGAGCGCACACGTTCTTTTTTGCTGATTTTACTCATTATGAACCACAATCAATTGCTATGAAAAAAGATAAGCTTTTGATTGAAGCTATTCTTACGCTAGATGTTGATTTTTATTACGATGTTCTCAAGCACAACAAAGTCTCTGCCTGTGGCATTGGAGCGATAGCAACGACCATGACAGCATGTAAAGTTCAAGGTGCAACACAAGGTAAATTGATTCAATATTACACTAGTGGAGACATAACACATGATAATCAAAGTGTTGTAGGGTATGCTTCTATTATATTTATCTAAGAAATAATTTGGGACTTCGGCATGTGTGCGTTCCTTAGCTTAAAACACCACAGCTTCATATCAACCGTTACGATTAATTCATTGAGTTCCGATATCTGAGCTTGTTTTTGAGAAGACATTTGCCAGTAAAACGGCGTCATTTTAAAAAGATTTAAAATATCGTTTGTTGACGCAAGCTTTAAAGAATACGTTATAGAATAACTTTCTTCCAAATCAACATAATCTGTAGATTTTTGTAAAATATTATCACCTTTAGAAGCGCTCACCGCTTCATAAAGCATATCCTTTAACTCTTTAAGATGATCATCGCCTGGCGTGATGATATAAATGCGACCTTGCGGTTTTAGCACGCGGGTTATTTCATCAAAGTAAGAAGGTGAAAAAACACACATCACCACATCAAGCGAATGTGCCTCTATGGGCAGATTTTTTGCACTACTCACCACCCAATGGATATCTTTTGCCTGTTTGCTTGCACAAGCAATGGCCTCTTTTGAAATATCAACACCTAAATATTCAATAGGTTTATCACAGTTTTGTGATAGGTGCGCCTTTAATAAACGTAGATAGTATCCTACTCCACATCCCAGATCGGCAATTTGAATGGTTTGTGAAATAGAAGTTAATAAGTTTTTCTCTATGAAGCGATTGAGCGCATCCGCAACGCGAAAATAATGCTTATTATTTAAAAAATCCAACCTGCTTTTAACCATTTCCTTATTATCGCCAGGATTCAATGTTTTTTTAATGTCACATAGCAGCAGGTTGATATATCCTTGTTTGGCCATATCAAAGCTATGATTATTTAAACATGCAAAGCGCTTTTCGATTTTAATCAGCAGATGTTTACAAACAGGGCAAATAAGCACGCAATTTCCTAAAAGTTAAATGAAGCGTTGTATATCAAAGTTTTGCCTATCCTACTATGAAATAGCATGTTGATTAAACAACCACGCTTGAGTAGTGTATATGCATTTTTATGCCAATTATAACACTTGCCCTGTATTTAATAGTATTTATGACATAATCAAAGTTGTTTCTAAAAATTGAATAAAGTAATATGACGAAAATCATTTTATGTAACTTACTTTCTGGATCCAGACACGACGAGGTTCACTATGGCAACTCCTTCAAAAACATTACATCAAGCAGCGGCAACAGGCGATATCGCTTTAATCTCATCCATGATAGCCCAAGGCGCAGATATCAATGCCTGGGATGATTGGGGACATCAGCAGACGCCATTAATTTATGCTGTCGAAGCTATGCAGATTGAAGCTGTCAAAACGCTTATTTCCTTAGGTGCAGATGTGAATATACTTGGTAATGATGGCTTAAATCATTTCCATAGCCCTACCTACTTTGCTTTTGCTCAAATAGTCGATCTTTTAAAAGAGGGCTATATAAATGAAAACGGTACTTTAGACAACAAAAATCAACAGGATTGGCAAATAAAAGTTGAGTCTAATGATCGTTATTTAGAGATAGCTTATGAATTATTTGTTGCTGGCGCAAAACCAGCGGATCTTTCAAGCGAATCGCTTTCCCAACTTCTTTCGATTAGCGCTTCAGAAGGTAATTTAGAGCTTGTTAAATTGCTTGTGCAAGACTATAAAGCTGATGCTCATGAGGGTTATAATTACGTTTTTAATGCATTTGTTTCAGCGGCATCAAATGGAAAAGCAGATGTACTCGATTATCTTTTATCCCTCCCCAATTACATGTTTGATCATAAATCCACTTTAAATGAAGCATTAGTATTCGCCGTGTCAGATAATAATTCGGAATTAGATATTGCAAAAATGCTTATCGCTGCTGGCGCAGATGCGGACGGTACAAGTAACCGAATGTGTCCCATAGTGTATGCTATTTATAATCAATTTAATCCTTCCAATTTCGAAATGGCGAAATTATTACTAGACAATGGCGCCAATATTGAACCTCTACAAGAAATCGTTAAAAATGATATTTTACATTATCTGGTACTGGATAATTATGTAGAAAAGGTGAAAGCTATCTATAATTTTGTCACCGAATACAGTGAATTTACCGTAGATGTTAATATCAGGTTAGATGGATGGTCATATAGCATCTCATCTTATGGTGACTTTATCACCGTTGAAACATCTCCTGGCGATACCCCATTACACACAGCGGTTCAAAGCAATTGCTTAAAAGGGGTTGAATTTCTTTTAGAGCTTG
>CAZHSJ010000160.1:0-6099 GCA_964535225.1 Uncultured Candidatus Berkiella sp.
TCAAACTGCTGTGAGTATTCACTGTTCGCATTTTGATATTAGGCTTTGTTGCCTGTGTTCGCCCTTAAATCGGGCTGCCCCTACGGTGAACTATAGGTGCCAATGACTTTATGAATGGCCTCTTGAAGTAATTGTTGGGTATTTTCACTGAGTGCTTTACCAGTTGTTTTTTCGCTGAGGTAAAAGGTATCTTGTGCCTGGCCCCCTAGGGTATTAATAATGGCACTATGAACACTCACCCCTAATTGAATAAATACCATCCCTAAGCGTGCCAGTAAGCCTGGAAAATCAGCCGATTGAACTTTTAAAACGGTTTTGTCATTTTCACATGAAAAGGTTATGTGAACTAAGCCCTTTGCGTAACGCCTGCCAATGTGCTTTGAATAAGCGGGCATTTGGTATGCTTCTTGTGCCCCAACATTCAATGCTTTGGCTAGGGTTTGGTGAATATGCTGCACTTTTTGTTCATGCAAGTTACCGTCAATGTCTAAAGCAAAAAAACTTAATGATATATAATCATTATGCATATGATGAATACGTGCTTGAACAATATTTAACAAGCATTTCTCTAAACAGGCGCAAACCGTTGCAAAAAGCGTCGGCTTGTTGAGAGCATAAATAAAGATATTTAGGGCTTGACTGTGGTGGTGCTCTCTTAAGGCAATGGTTACCTTATTACCTTGGTTACTTAAGATCTGTTCGGTATGCCATGCGATATTCGCACTCGATTCCAACGAAAAATAGGCCTCATCAAAGTGCTGCCAAAGCGAGGTTACCGTTGATTTGTCAGAAAAGTTGCTAAATTGCTGTAAAATGCTTAACGCATCTTGTTGATGTAATTCGGCCTTATTAGGTAAGGAAGCAGGTTTGTTGCTAAGGCAAACCAAGCTGCTAAGATAAAGTTCATGTAGCAAACTTGACCGCCAATCGTTCCAAAGAGAAGGATTAGTTGCAATCATGTCGGCAACAGTAAAGAGATACAAATAGCAGAGTTTTTCTTTGCTATTAACAAGGGTAACAAAATCTTGAATGACACGCTCATTAGAAATATCTTTAGTTTGCGCAACAAGCGACATTAACAAATGATTTTCAACAAGCCAGGTTATTAAGGCAGTCTCATCAGAAGACAGCGAAGCTCGCTGGCAAAATGCATTAGCAATGCCAGAACCAATATCGCTATGGTTACCACCTTGACCTTTCCCTATGTCATGAAATAAAGCACCTAAATAGAGTAGGTGCTTTTTAGTTAGGGCTTTGCAATCCTTTGCTAAGGGAAATTTCTCAAATTTTTCTTGTTGAAAAATAGTTTCCAGTGTCGTAATTAACAATAACGTATGTGCATCGACGGTATAAAGGTGAAACATATCATACTGCATTTGCCCCGTTATCTTAGAAAACGCGGGGATATAGTGTGAAAGCACAGAAAGTCGATGCATTAGGGTTAGTGTACTCGCAACCGCTGAGTCAAGCGCTAAAAGGGATAGAAAAGTGTTATGGGCTACTTGATTGAAATCTGAAGCCGCAAGCGTGAGCAAGCGCTTTTTGATTAATTTTATCGTATTAACGGTAAAACCCTTAAGGTGATGTTTTGCTAGAAGGTAAAATAGGTGTAGTATCGTCGCCCCTTGTGCTAAAGACTGGGGCTGCGTTACATCAAGACGACGATCTTTTATGCTGCAAAATGGCGTAAGCGGTTGGCTGTCAGAAGAAGCCGTTTCTAAAGACTCTTCAAAGTGCTGGCACATCAATGAGGCATGCTCTCGCACGGTTGAAGCCGTTGTATAATACTTGTTCATGAACAATGAAATGGCATCATTTAAAGAGTTGCTATGGGGGAATAGACGTTTTGCGATGGATGCCTGGTGTTCAAAATAGAGTCGCTCAGTTGGGGTAGGGCTTAATAGATGTAAAGCAAAACGAATTTCCCATAACGACTGCTGTGCTGCCAAGATCTCATGGTAGTCTTCTTGAGTAATATCCTGGTGTTCAACTAAAACCTTAAGATCATGGCTGTGGTATTTTTTTGCGCAAAACCAGGTAAATAAATCAAGACAACGTAAGGCGCCGGGCGATTCCTTAATGTTGGGCTCTAAGGCATATTCTGTTTGGTTATAGCGCTCATAGCGGCGTTGTCTTTGAGCGCATTTTTCTGAAAAAAATTCGTTAAATGGCCAGATGTCTTGATTTTTAAAAGCAAGCATAAAAGCATCATATAGTTGTTGTTCTCCTGCAATAAGGCGCGCACTTAATAGTGCAGTAAAAAAAGTAAGATCTTCAGATGCTTGTTTTATACAGGAATCTTGCGTGTGGGTACTTGCGCCTAATTTAATGCCACAATCCCAACAAAAGGCAATGAGCTTTTCAATGTCGGGTGTGTATAGATTATCGCTTTTGAGTAAAATTAAAATATCCACATCTGAATAAGGATGAAGATAGCCTCTGCCATAGCCACCCACCGCAATAAGCACAATGGCTTTGTTTTCTAGGCTAAAACGTTTAAGAGCAAAACGGAGTATTTCATCAATCCAGCCAGATCGATCAACGAGCAATTTATCGACCGACGTTTTTTCCCAAAAAAGGGTTTCTTGCCTTATGCTTTTTTGGTGCAATAATGCTTTTATCTTTGTGCATACTAATGAAGTGGATAATGTCGTATTTAAGGTATCAAGGGATAATGATGACATTATGTTAGATCTGTTTCTTCTTCTCTTTTGGTAAGCACCTCATACCCCCCCTCTGTGACTAAAATAGTATGTTCCCATTGCGCGGAAAGGCTGTGATCTTTGGTAACAACAGTCCATTTGTCAGGGAGTAACCGGGTATGACGCTTTCCTGCATTTATCATGGGCTCAATGGTAAAAATCATGCCAGGAAGTATTTTTAAACCGGTGTTTGCTTTTCCATAGTGTAAAACTTGTGGTTCCTCATGAAATATTTTTCCGATCCCATGGCCACAATATTCCCGAACAACGGAAAATCGATGGGCATGCGCATGGGTTTCAATGACCTCACCAATGTCACCAAGGTGATTTCCAGGCTTAACTTGCTTAATGCCAAGCACCATGCATTCGCGGGTTACCTTGATAAGGCGAGTTGCCTGGACGGAAGGCTCGCCGACGACAAACATTTTACTGGTATCGCCATGGTATCCGTCTTTAATTACGGTGACGTCAATGTTAATAATGTCGCCTTCTTTAAGGATCTTTTCGTTGGGGATCCCGTGGCAAATCACATGATTAACCGAGGTACAAATAGATTTTGGAAAACCTTTGTAATTAAGGGGGGCAGGAATAGCATTTTGCTTGTTAACGATATAGTCATGACATATATCATTTAACGCCAAGGTGGAGATCCCTGGTTTAACATGCGGTTCAATCATTTCTAGGACTTGGGCCGCCAATTTACCTGCGATGCGCATTTTTTTTATTTCGTCAGGTGTTTTGATTGTAACGGTTGATTTTTCAGTCATGCCTGTTCCATTGTTGCAAGAGTCCAAAGGTATTACCCTATTTATTATAACTAAAATTACAAGAATGAATACAAAAGCTTCTTGTCCCCCTTTTGGTTTAGGACGTTCCTTTATTTATAGTGTTTGGTATGGTATAAAACCCCGCCAAGGTGTGGCTTTTCGCACGCCTTTAGGTAAGTTTATTAGTTAACATTTATTATACCACATATACATCGTCACATGTTTCAGGGTGCTGACTTAAAAGTTGGTTGACGCATGGGATGTATAGAGGCTCAACCCGGAGAAAAAAAATGACAGTATCTATGCGTCAAATGCTAGAAGCAGGCGTTCATTTTGGACATCAAACCCGTTTTTGGGATCCCAAAATGAAGCAATATATCTTTACCGTTCGTAATAAAATTCACATTATCAATCTAGATAAAACCTACCCCTTATTCCATGATGCGTTAGGGTTTATTAAACGCGTTGCAGCAAGGGGCGGTAAGATTTTATTTGTTGGCACCAAAAAAAGTGCAGGCAATATAATTCAAGAACAAGCTCAGCGTTGTGGCATGCCCTATGTTAATTACCGCTGGTTAGGTGGCATGTTAACCAATTTCAAAACCGTGAAGCAGTCTATTAAACGTCTTCAAGAGCTAGAAGCCATGCGTGATGATGGCACTTTTGAAAAATTAGTGAAAAAAGAAGCCCTGATGCGTAGTCGCGAGTTACAAAAATTAGACCGCAGCTTAGGCGGTATTAAAAATATGGGTAGCTTGCCAGATGCTTTATTTGTGATTGACGTTGGTCATGAAAAAATTGCAGTAAGAGAAGCTAATAATTTGCGTATTCCTGTGGTTGGCGTGGTTGATACCAATAATAACCCACATGGAATCGATTACATGATCCCTGGTAACGATGATGCTATTCGTGCAATTGAATTGTATGTCTCTAATGTGGCTGACGTTATTTTAGATGCCAGAAGCAATCTACAACCAATGCAAGAAGAAAGCGAATTTGTTGAAATGGAACATGATGAGGGCTAACCCCATTTTGGCTTAATTAACAAAAAGAAAGGGGGCTTATGCCCCCTCGTTTTAAGAATAATCTATACGATGATAGAGGGTAATATGGCAGAAATAACAGCAGCAATGGTAAAAGAGCTGCGTGAACGCACAAGCGCAGGCATGATGGAGTGCAAGAAAGCACTGGTTGAAGCTAATGGTGACATGGCGATGGCCGAGGAAATTATTGCAAAATCAGGGCATAAAAAAGCTGCTAAAACTGCCTCAAGAACAGCTGCAGAGGGACGTATTGTTATTGTTCCCACCAAACAATCCGCTGTCATGTTAGAAGTGAATTGTGAGACAGATTTTGTTGGTAAAGATGAAAGTTTTGTTAAATTCTGCGAGCAAGTGGCAGCCTTAGCGCAAAGCAAAGGCATTACCGATGTTGAGCAATTAAATACAGCAGCGCTCGACGGTACTCAAACAGTAGAAGATGTTCGCAAATCCTTGATAACGCGTTTAGGCGAAAATATTCAAGTACGCCGTTTAATGCAAATGAAAGGAAGTGACGCACAAATTATTGGCAGTTATGTCCATAATGGACGTATCGGCACCTTAGTATTACTGTCTGGTGGGAATGAAACCTTGGCGAAGGATATCGCCATGCATGTAGCCGCAATGCGACCACAGTTTATGTCCATGGAAGAGGTGCCTGCTGATATCATGGCCAAAGAAAAAGAAATCATGACAGAGCGTGCCAAGCAAAGCGGTAAACCAGACAACATTTTAGAAAAAATTGTGCAAGGTATGTTGCAAAAGCACTTCAACGAAGTGTGCTTAATGGGGCAACCTTTCTTTAAAGATCCTGATCAAACCATAGGGGCTTTGCTCAAGTCCAATAATTCGAGCTTGCTCAAGATGGTTCGCTTTGAGGTGGGTGAAGGCATTGAGGTAACCAAGAAAAGCTTTGAAGAAGAGGTTATGGCTCAAGCGCGTGGGAGTAAGTAATGACACAAGCCCCCGTGTATAAACGGATATTATTAAAGCTCAGTGGTGAAGCACTCATGGGCGATGAACACTTTGGTATTGATCCAAAGGTGTTAGACAGAATTGCCAAAGAAGTGGGGGAGCTACTCACGCTTGGCGTTGAGGTTGGCATGGTGATTGGGGGCGGAAACCTTTTTCGAGGAAAGTCTCTCTCTAAAGCGGGGTTAGGTCGTATTTCAGGTGATCAAATGGGCATGCTAGCCACTGTCATGAATGCTATTGCCATGCGTGATGCGCTAGAAAGGGCAGCGCTTCCAACGCGCATAATGTCTGCCATTCCCATGAGTGGTTTTGTTGATCATTATGATAGAAGAAAAGCCATACACCATTTACAAAGAAAACGGGTGGTATTATTTGCCGCAGGAACTGGGAATCCGTTAGTAACGACAGATTCAGCCGCCAGTTTAAGAGCCATTGAAATTGAAGCAAATGTGCTTTTAAAAGCAACGAATGTGGACGGTATTTATAATGCTGATCCGGCCTTTAATCCGCAAGCGAAACTTTATAATCGGATCACATTTTCAGAAGCGCTAGAAAAAGAATTGGGCGTGATGGATTTAACCGCATTTTGCCAGTGTCGTGATCATAATATGCCTA
>CAZHSJ010000161.1:0-6085 GCA_964535225.1 Uncultured Candidatus Berkiella sp.
ATGGGTATCGCTTATCAACACGATAATGTGAGAAGCTTGTGCGCTTTTTGTTTGTAAATCAGCTAAAGACTGTGTTTTACGAGACCATTGTAAATAGGGGAGGGATAATAAAGAAAGATAATGACAAAAATGCGTTGCCATTTTCCCACTGCCAATAACGAGATATCTGGGTACCTGTCTCATGATCAAGTCCGCTTAATTAAAATCGAAGCCATGTTAAGCTTTTTTTTAACAAGACTCAAGAGCGTTACCGTAATGCTTTACCCTAAAATTTTACCTGAGGTATAGTAGCGTTTAGGTGAGATCATTATCATGCTAGTGGTTAGTCTTGTAACTAGCAGTAGTGGCTCGCATGCCTGTTCAACAAGTAAAAGGAGTTTATGGTGAATAACATTCGTTTTGTTACGTTGTTTTTAATTGCGCTGTTAGGGCTATTTTCACAAGCGGCATTTTCACAAAACAATGACGAAGGTTTAGATCAAGTATGTTCCTTATCCGGCGGTAAATGGCATACCAGCGCCAGTGGCTGGGCATGTTGTTGGAGCAACTGGGGATGTTATGGTTGCACCAATGGCGATTGTGTTATGGCTTGCAGAACTAAGAAGTGCAAAAATGCCAACAGCACCAGAGCACTTTCTGAAAACGAATTTGAATTAAATGAGATTGCACCTAAAGGTACAAAGGCACCTATTGTGCCAAAGAGAAAGAACAAGCAATGGCTTAAAAAAGCAGGATAAGTGCATGTGCCAATGCACATGCAACTATTTTAGCTTCATAATAACCGCTTTAAATACAGGGAGTTAACACAGCGCCAAACTCGCTGTCTTCATTTGGCTGAAACTATTTGAATTAATAATATGTCCCATGTATATCAGGTATGCTTGGGAGGTTCAAATGGGGATCCGGGGTGCTTATGGAAGTACGAACCTCTTGCCTTGGCAAGAGAAAAAACAAGCACTGTTGGGTAAAACTGAACCTGATAAAGGTGATTACCTTGAATTTAATGAAGCTTTGCTCCAAGCATCTGTTCAACAATTAAAGGATGATTATTCAAAGAGACCTAAAAAAGAGCAAATAAATCTGCAACGCATGATAAATAAAATGGTTGAAGATTTTTATAAAGCTCAAGTGGATGTATTAAAACACTATCATCAGCATATTACCAAACAAGCAAATGAGGCTAAAAAAGATAACGAAGTCTTAAAAGATCTGGTTTCTGAAGCTTCAAAAAATAAAAGTGATTTAGAAAATAATGTTAGACGCAACAGGGAACAAATACAAAAAAATGAAAAGGAAATCAGTGAAAATGATGTAATAATAAAAAGCCCTCAAGATAAACCGATGCCACCGCAACCCATTGGAACGGGTGGTCCACCTCCACCACCACCGCCACCACCACAAAGTGGTCCTGGTGGTCCACCAATCCCGCCGCCACCGCCTCTTGGTAAAAAGCTTGGAATACCACAAACAGGTCAAGAAGGGTTAAAAAAGGTTACCCCACACTTGCCACAAGTGTCATCAGCACCTATATTTGCTCCAGAACAAGCATTGAGAGTAAAGCTGAAAAAATCATCTGAGCACAAAATAACAAAAAAAGAAGGAGACCTGACGCCATTTGAAAAATTACAAAAAGAGCTTGCAGGAAAAAGTAAGAAGGTAAAAGAAAGTAGTGATCGCATTAGAGGAACGGTACAGATTAAGTCACCTACCGGGGAAGCCTTAGATAAAGAAGGCATTGAAAAAATTGCTGTACTATTTGATAAATTAATGAGTGATCCTGAAGCAGTTAAGCGCCTCATAGAAGGTAATGTTGAACCATGGCTTAAGAAAACATTTGAGGCCATTCCTGGGTTTGAGCAAGAAACGCTCGATTTAGCTAAGGAGCTCCATCAAGCAAATCAAAGAAAGAGCCAGGAAGTTGCACAACCCGAAGAGATAGTTCCTGAGGAGCCAATACAGAAAACAGAAGTTTCAGTCTCGGTTCTGCCATCAACAGCCATTGAACAACAAATAAAAAAATTAAATTCAGAAATTGATGCAAAGGAAAAAGAAATAGTACGTGAAAGGAAAATGTTGGAAGACAATATTCAGCTTATTTTTACCTATGGTAGTCAAGCTTCAGATGAAGGCAAACAAAAACAACAAGAACAATTAGATATAATAGAAAAACAAAAAGCTGAAATTGCTGAACAAGAAATAAAGTTAAAAGAACAACGCGAAAAGATAGATTTGCAGAAAAAAACTGAAGATGAAGCAAAAAAATTATCTGAACCAGTATTGTCGACATCATCTTCGGTGGATAGTGTACTTGAAGAGAAGGTATCTTCTGAATCAATAGGAGAAACAATACCACAGGATTTAAATCCACCACTACCACAACAAACGAGTGGGCCGCCGCCGCCGCCACCGCTACCGCCACCGCTACAACAAACGAGTGGGCCGCCACCACCACCTCCGCCACCACAAACTCAAAAAAAAGTAGTAAAAGATACTAAGGATGAAAAATCAAAGAAAATTGAACAAAAAGAAGTGGATAAGCCAGTAATTCGCACTGCGGATGCAATTGCTGGATCCGATGTTTTCAAAAAGCGTAAAGAAGAACAAGATAGACGAGATAAGGAACGTGAAGCAGAAATTCAGAGAGCAAGGCAAGAAAAATTATTAAAAGAACAACAAGAAATGGAACAAAGAAAGGTTGAAAATCAACAGAGAATAGATAAATTGCTAGGAAAGAAGGGGACAGACCAAGAAGAGCAAAAAGAGGTTAAGGATAAAGGAAAAAAAGAAGTAAAAGTGGAGAATGTAGGGCCACCTGTAACAGTTCCGCCCGTAGTTGTGGCACCAGTAGTAGTGCCACAAGTAGGTCCACCACAAGTAGGGCCATCACAAGTTGAACTAAGCCAAGCATTATGTGATCTCATTAGAAATCCTTCAGTGAGTTCTAGTCAAAAATTATTAGGCGTAAAAAACCTATTAGATCAAGGCGCAAAACTTGATTATTTAGAATCATACTCTGGTGCTAGTCCCTTACATTTAGCATGTGGTTTGGGTAGTGGAGATCGTATTACTGGCAATGTTGAGCTCGTTAAGTTATTGATTGAAAAAGGAGCTGATCCAAATATCAAGGATCAATTTGAAAGAACACCATTACATTTTGCTGGGACAAATAATTATGGTGAAGTATATAACTATTTAGTTAGTAAAGGTGCAGACGAAACTATTAGATGGAAGGGAAAGACGCCAAAAGAACTATTGGAAGATCATGCAAAAAAAGAAGTAGACATAAAAGTAGAATTAGAAGCCACGACAAAAGAAATATTACCTGTCGTCGAGAGACTAAGAAAGATTGAAGACACTTTGAATCAAAGTATGCAAGAGAAGAGCCAATTTAATACTAATCGAGAGTGGATTAAAAATTTAGGTGAGGCAGATTTAGTAAAAATTGCTGATTTCTCTCAAAAATTACAAAAGGCAATTGGAGAAATCAAAATATTTCGTGGGCAACATAGATTAGATGGAGAAACTGTATATGCTGATTCTATTAGAGTTTTGAAAGATAATTCTAACCTTTTAAATCATATTTTACTGGAAAATCCTCAGTTGAGAAAATTATATGAAGAAAACATAGAATTATTAGAGAAGGTAGATAAGGCATTTACTACGCACTTAGAACAACAAGTTAAAGATAAAGCTGTCGTTGGTCATGACATACCCCAACCCCAACCACAGCAAGGACCAAAGCAGCAGATACCGGTCGTGGATACCAAAGCTCTGGAACAAGATAAAAAAGATGCTAATCTTCTTGCCTTATCTAGGCAAACAAAAAGCGTAAATTGGTACGAAGTTGATCAAAGTACGTTAATCTATACCGATCCGATGAGTAAAGAAGAAGCAGAAAAATTGCTTAAAGAGCTTAACCCTGAATTAAAAGCAGAACTACATAAATCAACTTCAAGTTCTGGCAAATATAAAGTAAAAATTAAATATAAGAATATAGAGGAAGCCCTAGCGCAAGGAAAACCTTTATCGAAAACTCAAGGACCATATCAGTATCTTGGTACTGAGGGTGAAACTAGAAGGGCAGGCCATGTGCTAGGAATTAGTGGTGGAATGCAAGTCAAGGTTCAAGACCCTCACGATAGTGATGTTTTAAAAACAGTAGCTTATCAAACTGAAGCTAACTTTGATAGGATCTCAGGACAATATGTACAAGAAAAATTAAGTCAATATAAGCCAACATCCCATCAAGAAGAATGGCAAAAAATTGGCAAAATGTTTGATCAAACTGCTCAAAATACCAATATACTCGGCGCCCATAACGCTCAAAGAATTGCACAAAATCAACTTGATAGAATTAATAGTGGTGAGCCTGTTCATATCAGTTCTGGATGGAGTGGACATTCAATTGGCATTACCTTTTACAAGGGATATATGCTTGTCAGCAACAGAGGTCAGGGAGGGGAACGGAATAAGGGAACTATCATTTATAAATTAAAACAAAATCCCACAGCGGATGATTTAATTAAGCTCCAAAAAACAATCTATGAAGGTGATGTGTCGCGTAGAGCGACTAATAAAATAATGAGTATGTTACAAGGTGAGCGAGTTGCTGAATTTCCACAAAAACCTCAAAAATATGGTACCTGTTCCTATGTTAATAAAATAGCAGCAACGGAAGGTTTATTATGTTTACTATCTCTTGAAAAAGAAGGCAAATTAAATGATGAATCCATTAAAGCCTATGCTTCAGATAAACAAAAAAGAGGGGCTTATAAAGAATTTACTAAAGCTAATCGTGATGCAGAAATAGAGCGTGTTATTGGGTTAATTAAACAAGCAGAAATGAATAACAATAAAGAACAGTTAGGTATCATGGTGAATATTGCTTTTGGCATTGCTGAAAAATATCAAGGGAGTGATCCTGATCCTGAAAAAAATAGAATTCAGATACAAAGAGCTTCAGAATTGCTAAAGGCAATAGAGGGGCATACTGAGGTATTAACTACAGCAAATAAGAAACAGTATCCATCGGTCAAAGAATATTTTCAAATTTCTGAATTTAAACCTGAGCATCTTGCTGCACTTACTTCGCAAACAAATGGAAAAGTATGGACAAGCAATGGTGTTAATCATGTTCACACTGACCCAATGACTATAACTGAAGCACAAAAATTGTTAGATAGTCTCAATCCTAAACTTGGTGCCATAATTCATGAATCCCAGTCAAATAAGGGTTTCTATAGGGTATACATTGCAAACGAAGTTCTGCATAGTTTAGTAGAAGATCAACCTAAAAAAGATGCAGCTCCTCAAGTACCAGAAAACACGGACACGCCACAAGCGCCAGACGATTCAAGAGTTCGTGGAATATATAGGCAAAGAAGAGACAATCTACATGAGTATACAGCGTTACAAAGTGATACGCTTAAAATGGAGCTACTTCTAAATGCTAAAGCTGAACCTAGCACAGGTGCTCCTATAGAACGCGACAAGCTCATGACTAAAATTCATGAAGCGAAACAAAAACAACTAGAACTACTAGAAAAAGAGAAAAAGTATCTAAAAGATTTATTGGATGCTGGCCAGACACATGATATCGAATCAGGCAGAGACTTACAAATAGAATTAACTTATATTGAAAACGAGCTAAAGTCCATAGCAGAGCAACAAGCCCAGTCTCCAGTTAACAAAAGCTCGACTCAAGCGCCGCAAAATGAAATACCAGAACAATCGCAGTTACCACCTTCTAGCTCTACAGTACTAAATAATCCGCCACCTCAACAAAACCCACAGCCTGAGCTAGTGGTAGAGCAACAGAACCCTTCACAAGCTACTAGCAATCCACTTAATAAACCTGTTATAGATTCCCGAACAGTTTTTCAGCCATTGCCAAGACCAGAAATTATTCCAGATGATCAACTATTTAGCATTGAGAGGAGGGCTGAAGATGTATATTTTAAAGCAATCCAAACAAAGGATGAGTTGTATAGATGGATAAAAGAAAATCAGCCACTCAATACTGAAGAGAAATCAAAAGAATTAGAACAAAAATTTCAAGAGGTGTTCGCCTTATTAGATGAAGTTG
>CAZHSJ010000162.1:0-6060 GCA_964535225.1 Uncultured Candidatus Berkiella sp.
TGCCCGTCCCAATACACATCGTTACCATGCCATATTTTGCTTTCTTACGACGCGCACCATGGATTAATTTAGTGGCTAATATTGCCCCAGTAGCCCCTAAAGGGTGTCCTAATGCAATAGCGCCACCTAGGGGATTAATTTTATGAAGATCGAGCCCAAGCTCTTTGATCACTGCTAAACTTTGCGCGGCAAAGGCTTCATTGAGTTCTATCCACTCGATTTCTTTTTGGGCAATACCAATTCGATTTAAGACTTTGGGAATGGCTGCAATCGGCCCTATCCCCATAATATCGGGGGCAACCCCCGCAACGCTATACCCACAAAAACGTGCGAGCGGTTTAAGATCATATTGTTTAAGCATTTTTTCACTCACCAGCACGAGTGCGCCTGCCCCATCGCTCATTTGCGAACTGTTACCTGCTGTTACTGTACCTGTGGCAGCAAAAGCCGTTTTTAACTTCGCAAGCGCTTCTAAACTTGTATCCGCACGTGGCCCTTGATCTTGTTTCACAATCTGTGTTTTGTGATCAATTTTTAATGAATTCAGATCAGGAAAAGCATGCTCTACCGTAATAGGCACAATTTCTTCGATAAAAGCGCCATTTTCTATTGCCTTAAGTGCTTTTTGATGGCTTGATAAAGCAAATTCATCCTGCATTTGACGGCTTATTTGCCATCGCTGTGCTACTTTTTCTGCTGTGATACCCATACCAAAAGCAATACCAATATTTTCTTTGTCAAAAAAACGGGGATTTGCAGAAAAACGATGTCCTCCTAAAGGAACCATGCTCATGCTTTCAACGCCACCAGCAATGATCACATCGCAAAATCCTTGCGCAATTTGATCAGCTGCCATGCTGATGGCTTGTAAGCCAGAAGAACAAAATCGGTTAATCGTTTGCGCTGGAACAGTATCTGGAAAACCAGCGAGCAAGGTTCCAATGCGTGCAACATTCATCCCCTGTTCACCTTCTGGCATCGCACAGCCGATAATCACATCCGCTACTTTGTCTTTAGGAATTTGTTCAACTTTTGCCATAGCCCCATTAAGCACTGATGCTAATAAATCATCTGGTCGCGTATTATTAAAGGCGCCTTTGGCCTTACCTACCGCTGTACGCATCGCGCTAACAATATAAACCTCATTTAATTGAGACATCACTTTCTCTCTTACTTTAATTTCGTAGGGGTTTGCCTTTTTCTAACATATATTTAAGGCGATCTTGTGTCTTTTGCGTTTTAAGCAAAGTAATGATCCCCTCTTTTTCTAAAGCACACATCCAGGCGTCATCAACCATGCTATTGGCATCCACTTCACCACCACACAGTACTTTGGCAATTTCACAACCAATCATATAATCGTGATCAGAAATAAACCCACCTTCTCTTAAATTAACCATGAAGGTTTTGAAATTGGCAATACCGGGAAGGCCTGCCACAGGAAATCTTGCTGGTAATTGCGGTGCGTAGTTTTGCGCTAAAAGGGCAGCCTGCTTTTTAGCGACGTACAATAACTCATCACTATTAAAAACAATGGTATCATCGGGGCGTAAATAGCCCATGCGCTGAGCATCCATCGCGCTACTTGACACTTGTCCATAAGCAATTTGTTCAAAGTAAGGCTTTAAGGAATTAAAGACGTTACCATCATAAGTACGAGCAGCCGCTCGCCTTGCCATTTCCTTGCTACCTGCCCCCGCAGGTAAAATGCCAACACCAGCTTCAACTAAACCAATATAAGTTTCGAAGGCCGCCACAATTTTAGTGGTATGCATCGCAAGCTCACACCCTCCCCCTAACGCTAACCCACGGATAGCCGCAACAGTAGGTATTTTTGCATAGCGCAGTGTTAAGGCCGCTTGTTGGAATAACGAAACCGTTTTTTCCATGAGATCCATTCTGCTTTCTTTAAAGCCTTCGATAATTTCCTTTAAATTAGCGCCAACACTAAAATTGATGTCCTGTCTTTGCCAAATTACCAAGGCGGGATACTCTTTTTCAGCACGCTTTACGGCCTCTATGATCCCTTCTAATGCCTGGGTGGTAATACTATTTTTCTTGGTGGTAAAACTTAAAATGGGGATCTCATCGTCTAAGATCCACATTCTAACCGAAGGCGTTTCAAAAATTGTTTTTCCCTCAAGGGGCGTTGTAAATAACTGCGCATCCGGGAAATATTGCTTTTTATAAACAGGCAATGCCTCATCTTGAGCAAATTCACCTATTGTGGGGTTAAATGCTTTCCCTTCCTGGTAAGCCCCTTCTTTCAAATCAAACACCCATTGCGGCAAGGGTTTGCTACACATCGTTTTCGCTTCGCTAATTTCCTTGGCAATTAAATCGCCAACGGCTAACCACGATGCGTTTTGCCACGTTTCAAAGGGACCTGCTTGCCAACCATATCCCCAGCGCAACGCTAAATCCACTTCTTTGGTTGTCTTAGCAATCGCGGCTAAATGATAGGCACAATAATGAAATAGATCGCGAAAATGTCGCCATAAAAATTGAGCTTGGGGATCAGGTGATGCTGCAAAAAGCTTAAAACGAACATTGAGGGGTTCTTTTAATATCGTTAACACCGCGTTACTAACATGATTTGTTATTGGGCGATATTGATTTTCATGATTATCCCATACCTGAATTTCGTCTTTGACTTTTTTATAAACACCTAATCCTTTTTTTTGCCCTAAAGCACCTTTATTAATTAAATCAACAATCCATTGGGGCAATTCAAAAAAAGCTGCCCAGGGATCATCTTTAAGATCTTGCTTTAAGGTATTAACCACATGCGCCATGGTATCTAGGCCGACAACATCCATGGTTCTAAAGGTCGCACTTTTTGGGCGTCCAATCATGGGGCCGGTTAAGGCATCAATGAGATCTGGGCTTAAGTTTAAGTCTTGACTGTGGTGTAATGCAGATAAAAAGGAGAAAACACCAATACGATTACCAATAAAATTCGGAGTATCTTTAGCAATCACCACCCCTTTACCCAAGCGCGAGACTAAAAAGGTTTCAAGAGCATTTAACATGGCTTTATCTGTCTCTTGATGTGGGATAATCTCCACCAATTTCATATAACGCGGCGGATTAAAAAAGTGAACCCCACAAAATCGCGAGCGCAAGGCTAGAGGTAAGGTTTGCGCTAACCGATGAATACCTAATCCTGAGGTATTGGTAGCAAAGATAACGTTACTGGAAAGAAAGGGCGTAACTTTCTGATATAGGCTTTGTTTATATTCAAATTTTTCTGATATTGCTTCTATGACAAAATCACATTCTCGTAGTTTTTCTAGATCCGACTCATAATTGGCGGCAATAATATTTTCTTCTATGCCATCAAAACCAAGCGGGGTTGGTTTTAGTTTTTTTAACGATTTTAAAGAAGCTAAGACAATTGCATTTTGCTCTCCCTTATCTGAGGGCAAATCGTATAAAAGAGTTTGAATACCAGCATTTGTTAAATGCGCCGCAATTTGGGCGCCCATCACCCCTGCCCCAAGCACAGCCGCCTTTCTCATCACGCTACTCTCCCTGTTTGCCAACCATCATCGGGCGTAAATCGAGTACCATAGCGTTCTTGCAATGCCTCTAGCTCCTTAAGCAACGTTTCCCATCCTTGTGTACGCGCATAAGTAATTGGGCCTCCTCTGAAAGGGGGGAAACCAAAACCAAAAATACAGCCTGTGTCCAAATGATCGGGCGTATCGACAATACCTTCCCGTAAGCAGGCAACTGCTTCATTGAGAAGTCTTAACATCAGGCGGTTGGTAATATCTGAAGGGATGGCCCCACTTGTTTGTATTTTGGGTTTAATGGTTTTGCCCTGCTTGTATCGATAAAAACCTTGGCCTGTTTTGCGACCCAGATCGCCTCTTAATACATACTCTCTTAATTTTTCAGGCACCTTAATATTGCCACTTGATGCTAATTTTTCTAAAGCAGCCAAACAGATATCAAGACCAACCGTATCAGCCAACTCAATCGGCCCCATGGGCATCCCAAATTGCGTGGCCGCTTTGTCAATCACCGGACCTTCAATCCCTTCTTCTAACAACGCCACGGCTTCTAACATATACGGTAACAAAATGCGATTCACTAAAAATCCTGGCGCACTTTTAACCACCAAAGGAAGTTTATCAATTTTTCGCACAAATACGGTGGCTTTTTCAATAATACCGGCAGATGTTTGCTTCCCTTTGACGATTTCTACCAAAGGCATCTTGGCTACCGGATTGAAAAAATGTATTCCCACTAAACGGGAGGGTTCCTCAAGCGCTTCCCCTATTTCTTCTAGTGGAATGGTAGACGTATTGGTTGCCAAAATAGCGTCTTTCTTCGCAATTTTTTCAATTTTGGCAAATAGCTCTTTCTTGGCATTTAATTTCTCTGTAATGGCCTCAATAATCACATCCGCCGATTTAACGCCATCGCCTTTTGGATCAGGCAACAATCTATCCATCACTTGCTGGACTAAATGCTTTTCTTTTAATTGTTTGGTTGCCAAATCAAAACAACGTTTAATCGCATTTCCAATTAATTTTGGTGCTTGATCTTGTAGCGTGACGGAAAACCCTCGAATGGCACACCATGACGCAATATCTCCCCCCATCACCCCTGCGCCAATCACATGAATATGTTTGGGTTTAAAATCACTACTTTTACCCTGTGATTTTAATGCTTCTTGTAAAAAGAATATTCGCACTAAGTTTCTTGAGGTATCCGTAGTAAGCATTTTGCCAAAGGTCTCGGCTTCTTTTTCAAAGGCTTGCGGAATAGTGGTGCCTTTTTCCTGCCAATTATCTACCATGGTAAAGGGTGAAGGATAGTGTAAAGGGTTGGCTTTTTTATGCAATTGGTATGAAAATACACGGCCAAGTACCGGTCTTACTAAATTATGATTAGTCAATTTTTGCCACCACTTACTTTTAACAAGCGGCGGATTAAGCGCATAAGAAAGAGCTGCTTCTTGCAGTAGCCGTTTAGGCACCGCTTCATTAACAAGGCCCATCTTCTTGGCAGATTTTGCCGTGAGATTCCGCCCCGTGAGCATCACATCCATTGCATTAATTGCACCAACTAATTCCGGCAGACGAACTGTCCCGCCCCAGCCAGGGTGAACGCCCAATTTAACTTCAGGTAATCCTAGTCGCGTTTTAGCGGAATCTTCTGCAATACGATAGGTGCAAGCAAGTGCCAATTCTAGCCCACCCCCCAAACAAAACCCTTCTATCAAGGCAATAGATGGAATGGGCATCGCTGCTAATTTATTAAAAATATCTTGCCCAGCTTTGCTTAAATGGGCCGCTTGTTCACTATTGGAAACCGCTTCAAGGCCAGTGATGTCTGCCCCAAGAATGTATCCCGATTTTTTCCCCGAACGAATAATTAACGCCTTCACATGTTGGTGTTGACCTATACTGTTTAGTATTTGATCAAATTCACGTAAAGTGCTTTCATTTAAGGTGTTTGCGCTTGAATCATTTTTATCAAACGTCAACCAAAGTATATTGTCCTTATCTACACTTAAGGACCAATGCTGATAATTTCCTGTCATGACTAAACTCATTTTAAACTCCAGACACGCGTTCTAACAGTATTGCCCCACCTTGACCGCCCCCAATACATAAACTCGCCATCGCCAAATTAGTATTATTTTTTTGCATCATTCTTGCGCAGTGTAATACCAAACGCGCACCGCTAGCACCAACGGGGTGCCCTAAAGCAATAGCCCCCCCTTCTGGGTTCAGTTTTTCAGTGTTTACTTCACCCATTTTGCTACTTAAATTCAAAAATTCTTTACAATAAGATTCATCATCCCAAGCTTTTACGCATGCGATCACTTGGGCTGCAAATGCTTCGTTAATTTCGATATGGTCAATATCGTTCAAGGATAAATTATTTTCTTTTAATAATGGCGTCATCGCATGAACAGGACCTAACCCCATCACAGCAGGATCTAAGGCTGCCCATTTGATATCAACAATTTTAGCTAAAACAGGCAGTTGGTATTTACGCACCGCCTTTTCACTTGCCAAAATGACTAAAGCTGCACCATCG
>CAZHSJ010000163.1:0-6040 GCA_964535225.1 Uncultured Candidatus Berkiella sp.
ACAGTACCCCCTATTTTATTAAGTAATAAAAGAAATACCTCATAGGGTGCTTTGGGATAATATTTACGTCTGTCTAACTGCTCAATAAAAGACTCAATTGGGTTAGGATCAGAGTAGCGCAAGGTGACTAAGACTTTTTTGCTTAATATAAAGGTTATCACATGGCTTTCAGGTATTGGGGCTGCTTTAGTCACAACATGAACCGATAAATAAACGGCATCATCTTCTTGATAGAACCGATTAGAAAATTCTATTTGATGCATTTCGTGGTGAAGCGGTAAGGCTATCTGATATTCATCCAACAAATGTTGCCGCTCTTGGCTTGTTGGTGAGAACATATCTATCCATATAACGTTATTGGCTTTTTCTGCCGCTTTTATTAAATTACCCTGTTCGCCAATCGAAAATTTAGTTAACATTCTATAATTGCTCCCCTATCCCCTTATCTTTTCGATGATAGCATTTTTTGGCTTATTTTTTGTACGTACACGCTAACCTAATCTGATAATGGTATAACCAAGCACCGCCTAAGTGGGCTATTTTGTCTTAAGCCCCATTGTGCAAGGGTGTTTTCCTGTGTTACGTTGGATGAAGTTTCTTAATTGAGTGTCCTATGTACCAGTTAATTGCCCACATTATTATTATCATCGCAGTGATTATTCGCTGCGCGGGGCCAACTACGACATAGAATAAACCTATTTAGTAAAAAGCCCCCGCTAAACCCGGGGGCTTTTTTTTTATCGCTTAAAAATTGGGAGCAAACAATGACGCAAAATAAAGGTTATATACCCTGGGTAATGTGGTTTTTCCCCCTGGCTTTTTTTGCCTTCCAATTTATTTTGCGCCTGTTCCCAGGCTTAATCATGCCCGAGCTTTTACAAAAATATCAGATCAGTGCCACAGATTTTGGGCTATTCGCTTCACTCTATTATCTAGGCTATGCCGGCATGCAGATCCCCATGGCCTTGCTTTTGGATAAATACGGCCCAAGACATATCATAGCTCTTAGCGCCATGATCTGCGGACTCAGTGTCTGGATGATGCTTAGCTTCGACTCCTGGGGAATGGCCTTATTAAGCCGATTCTTAATCGGTGTTGGCTCCGTGGTAGGTTTTCTGGGCACCTCCAAAGTAATATCCCAGTGGTTTGCCAAAGAAAAATATGCTCGCCTGGTTGGCTTAACGTTTAGCTTTGGTCTTCTGGGTGCCCTCTATGGCGGCAGACCCGTCAGCATGATGATAGAAGAAATGGGTTGGGAAACCATGCTAGGCTCTCTTGGCGCCATCGCGTTATTACTTGGCTTGTTTAACTATTGTGTTGTACGCAACCGCGAAACCGCCCCTGCTAAACCCCAAACTTCCGTATTCATAGATCTAAAACAATTATGCCGTCACAAATCACTACTGATATTAGCTTTTGCCAATTTTTTGATGGTGGGTTCCCTAGAAGGCTTTGCCGATGTGTGGGGCGTCCCCTATCTCATGGCCACAAGAGAGCTCACCAAAATTGAAGCTGCCAGCATCACCTCCTTTGTATTTGTCGGTATGCTCTTTGGGGGCCCGTTATTAGCCTATCTTAGCGAAAAATTTAAAGCACATTATCAAGTCACCATGACAGCGGGTTTTTTAATGGCTTCCTTAATGTTGCTCGTGCTTATTTTTAATGCGGTTCTGCCTCAAAGCGCTTTGATGTTCATCATGTTTTTAATAGGCATATTATGTTGCTATCAGGTGATTGTATTTGCCATTGGTCAAGAATTAGTGCCTACCCATTTAATGAGTGTCACCATTGCCTTACTCAACTGCATCAACATGTTGGGGGGCTCTTTCTTCCACAGTAGCATTGGTAGATTAATGGACTTTTTCGAGCCCGGCACCATGATAAACGGCATGCTGGTTTATTCCGCCAGTGCTTACACTAGCGCGTTAATGATCATTCCCATAGCAGCCTTTATTGGTGCAAGCTTAGTTTACTTGAGCTTGAGAAAAAATAATCGGGAACTTTCCTTATCCTCAAGTAACACATTCAATTCATAAGGAAAATTTAAGCAAAACCCAGGGTTGACCTAGCGCCATTCACTGGCAGCATGACAGCCAAACACCTAGAATAAAAGTAAGAGTAATGAATTCGTCTAGGAGGCAGTATGGAAGGTCAAACGACAAATTGTTGTGCAAGGCTTTCTGCTTGCGCTTTGGGTCTGGCAATGGGTGTGTTGAGCGCCGTTTTTGTACTGGTGATAGCCTTACTTGCTCATTTTATGCAATACGGCCAAGAATGGGTAAGCCTTGCTTCATCACTGTATATAGGGTTTTCCGTTTCTCCCGTCGGGATCCTTATCGGTGTGCTTTGGGCATTTGTAGAAGGTTATGTTTTAGGATTTTTATTAGCTTGTTTATATAATTTCGTTGTTAAACGTTGCAGCTGCAAGTGCTGTCGCCCACCAGCATAAAAAGAAAGCCTATTTAGTCTGGTTCCTTTGGCCAGCCTGTTGGTGCGCACCCAGAGAAATCCGCGCCATGGCAGGCTTATCTTCTTGTTAGCACCTTTAATCTGATTTTAACTTTCATTTTTTCAATATGCCCTCATGATTGCCATACCTATAATTTAATTTTGAGAATATTAAAATGAGTAATGATACAACAACCAATTCTGGGTGGTGGCAACAGTTAAAAGATAAAGTCTATGACCATTATCAAGGGATAGTCAATAAAATTAAAAGCCCCTTTATTGGATTAAAAAACTATTTCTTACAAAAAGAAAATAATGATGCTATAACGCTTAATGCCATGCGCGAAAATCAGTTTAGGTTAATAAAAGAAGAAAGCGAACAACCCCACCCAGACTATGGCAAGCTTACCCAGAAAATTACGGGCGATATAAAGCAGTATATGCAAGATATGATTGATGATGAGGTTAAAAAGTTAGGTCCGCCTCCTTGTAAATTCACGGTTGCCACCTTGGGTTCGATGGCGCGCGGCGAATGTGGCCCTGAAACCGATTTAGAAGTCGCCTTTTTGATTGAAGAAAAAAATATTGAAAATTATAAATACTTCTATGCGCTATCACAACGATTATCAGATAGAATATTTTTACTTGGCGAGCATCCCGATATTGGTGGCAAAGGCTTACGCATGGATGAAGCTGACAATGCCCCCTTTCATCGTCGGTTTTTTGCTCGCAACTTAAGTCACGAGCAGGCTCAAGAAATGCAAAATGAAGCCATTCAAAACCGTGATAAGAAAAAAATGCCTTATGAAGGCAGCAGGCCCTTTTTAACAACTTATGATGAATTTGCACAGTTTTCATCCCCCAACTTTACGCAAGATATAAAACAACAACGGCAAATTGCCAATAAAGCGTTTGAAAAAGAATGGGAAAAAGCCAAAAATAATCCTAAAAATAAAGCAGCCTTACAAACCGAAGAAGGGCGCAAAAAGTTACGCAACGAAATAGGCTACTGGGTAAATCAAATGCATCGCCCTTATAGCAACCGTGAATTGGGCATTGCTAATACGGCAGGCAAAAAACTCGGCAGAAATATGGCCCATCTTTATGGTGACAAGCCATTATACGATGCCTTTGCTGCTAAAAAGAAAGCTCATTTTGATCAAGCAGCCCCAGATGGTAAAAAAGCAAGAGAAATATTTACCAAAGAAAAAATGCATGATGATATTGCTGAAATGATACAAAAAGGTAAAAGCGTTTATGTGAATGGCGAACTTGACAAAACGCTGGATATTAAACGTGAACTGTATCGTTTTGTTGAACAATTTATTACCAACCTTGGCTTTTATCATGAATGCGAAAGTCAAAACTGTTTAGAAATTGTTAAAGAGCTCACCCAAAAAGGAATTTTAAGCTCTGACTTTGGTGCACAATTGAGCGATTTTATGCAATTTGCAACTGGCCTTCGCTTAAAAGAACAAGCAACCTTAAAACGCCAAGGCTATGCGGCCTATCTTGATGAAGCTGAATTTAATGATGATAGAACCAAAATGGAAAAGGAAATAACCCTTTTAACAGAAGCTATTAGCTATATGGAAAGCACGGCCACCCCCAATAAAGAGGCCATTGATGCTAAAAAACGCGCGTTGGTTGAGTTAAAAGATAAATATGATCATCTTTTGGAAATGGCGCCAGGAAAAATCATTTCACAAAATGATTTAGCCTTGCTCAAAAACAAATATCTGCCCATTGCCCAGGATATTTATAAACAAGCCCAAGCCTGGACGCAAGGCACTGAAAGATTAGGAAATAATCCGACGCTACCTAAGGCAGACAAAGAGGCACTTGAAGTTGCAATAGATTACGTTAAAAAGCAACCAGCGGGATTTTTCCCAACTCTTACGTTGTTAAAAGAGCACGCCAAGCAGCTTGAGAAACCCTTTATCGAACGGTGCCGTAATGAAAATCTGATACGAACCAAAGATAGAATAAAACTCACCGCGCTAAAGGCCTGGTAAAATCTTTTTTCGCTATGTAAGCGGAAAAACAGCTGGGATACGCTACCTATCCCAGCTAAGTGTGATTAGCCAATTTGAGGCAAATACGCTTGCAGGTAAACACAAACAACCATCGCAATAATACCCGCAAGGAAGCCGCTTAAATGCCCTTCCCAGGAAGTTGTCTCTTCGGTTGGCAATAGGCTAAATAAAATACCGCCGAAATAATATAAGGCCACCCCTGCACAAAAGAAAGTGGTAAAAGTTGGCTGGATATAGGCACTCGCAACAACAAAACCAAAATAACCCGCTATTAAGGCGCTTGCGCCGATGTGAACGCCTCTTCTTCCTATTAGCCATACCGTAAAGCCGGATAACACACAAATGATAATGGTCGACCAATAAAAATATTGCACTCCTAGGGTCATCACAAAAATACCAAGGCAAAATAGCGGCACGGTATTAAACAAAAGGTGGGTGAAATTACCATGTAAAATTGGCGCAAATATAATGCCCACTAACCCAAAGGCACGCCTGGGGCGGATCCCCAGCCTATTGAGTTTTGATCCGGTATACCAATTGAGGATATTAAATGCCCATAAAATGCCTAACCATTTTAACATCAGCGGGAGGTATTCTTTGGAGGTTTCGACAAAAGCGCTAACCTGTGATGTTAATTCTGCTAACATTATCTACCCAATGAATAAATATACAGTTAACCTAGAGCATTCATCTCAGTTAAGTATTACCTACAGCTTGGTCTTGTGCGAATTTGGGTAGGAAGGTAGGTTGGTAGGCATGCTTTACATACCTACCCAAAAGGGGTGATTAAGAAATCACAATTTCCTTTAATGCCTTTAAAGCAGTTGCTTTAACGGATTTACGCGCAGGTTTAGCTGCAATTTTGATTTCTTCGCCGGTGAACGGATTACGTCCCATGCGGGCTTTGGTAGCCGCTTTGGAAATTCGACGTACTTTTACCCCAAGTTCAGGGATAACAAACTCACCATAACCTCTGCCTTTAATATGTCTTTCAAGGACGTTTTTTAAAGCAGAAAATAAAGTTTTGACTTCACTTTTACCAAGACCTGTGATGGTTGCTAATTCAGCAAATATTTGCGCTTTGCTTTGTTTTTCAGTGAAAGGGGTTGAGGGGAAAGTCACTGTGCTTTTAGCAGCCGCTTTTTTAAGTGAACCAAGACGTGCTGTTGTTGCAGTTGACTTTTTTGCCGCTGTTTTGGCTTTACGTGGTGTTTTAGCCATTTTACGTTTAGCAGCAGCTTTTTTCTTAAGAGCCATTCTTCATTTCCTCCGGTTTGTAAAACTCGAACGAAGTTACCACAATCATTTGCAATAAGAAATGGCTGATCTCTTAAATAGGGGGAAAAACACCAAATTTTGTGCCACGCAATATTTGGGTTGAATACTAAGATCAAGTGAATGTAGGGGGCGGCCTCCGATGGCAATCGCACCATGATAACCTAGTTAATTTAGAAATATAGGGATATAGATATAGGATCATCGTAGGGGCGGGCCTCTGTGCCTGAAGGCTCCCCTCATATTTTAAAAAAATTATTCTAAAATTCATGAGGTTAGAA
>CAZHSJ010000164.1:0-6027 GCA_964535225.1 Uncultured Candidatus Berkiella sp.
TTCAAAAGCGACTGGAGATGTATTAATGCAATTTGCAAACGAGCTTGATTCAATAGAAATTCTTGTGTTATGTGGGCATTCCCATGATTGGTGTTCGTATTATCCTTTAGATAATTTGACTGTTTTTGTTGGAGAAGCTGTATACACTCAGCCGTGCTCACAAGGTGTTATTGAAACCAAGACTCTAGATTTCAGTTTAGAAGTTGAGCCATGAAATTCTGTTCATTAAAAAAGGGATAAAATGCGTGCTTTACTCATTAGTGACACTCACGGAAAATTAGATATTATCAATCAGCTAATTGACAAAACTAATGCTGATATAGTGATTCATGCCGGTGATTTTGGTTTTTATGATGAAACGAGCTACCAGCATTTAAGTGCTCGTGAATTGTTATTGTTAATCACACATTCTCCTTATCGAAAAGAATACTCATTAGATAAAAAAATGAGTAAAGATAACCTCATTGAAATTGTCAAAAAACATCAGCTTTTAGGTGACTTCGATGATTACCTTAATCATTTGAAGAAATTCCAAAAGCCAGTTTATGTTGTTTATGGAAATCATGAAGATGTGGGGGTGATTAAAACGTTAAAAGCTAATGCCATCGTGAATTTTCATCTTTTGGATGAGGATAATATTTATTCAATTAATGAAAACAATGAATTGGCTTTTAAAATCTTTGGTTTGGGTGGCAACTTTTTAGTTGGACAAAAAATGCTCAATAAGCCTATTGCCGGAGGTGCTGGCAAGGTTTGGGTTACGTTGCATCAATTTGGTGAGTTATATCAAAAGCTTGAGGATAAAACTAAACCATCTATTTTTGTTTCGCATGTTAGCCCTGGGAAAGAGCCTTTGCTCACACGCTTAATAATTCATTTTATGCCTAAATTTTGGATTAGTGGCCACATGGGGGCGCCTTATACTTGTGTCTGGAATCAATTTACTATTCGTGAGATGGATGAATCGATTGCGTGGTTTGATTCACAATTAGATAGGCTAGATGCATTGCAGCTTGATAATGCCACGACAGAAGCTAAATTGGCCTATGACTTAATTAAATGTGAAATTCAGCGTGATGAATACTGGTTTAGGAGGTTATGGAATATTAATGTGCCGGATGCGAAGGATGGGTATGCGGTTTTGAATTATGATAAGGGAAGATTTTACATTGATACGTACTCTGACAAGGCAATTAACTGATTTACCATCCAGGACGATCGCTACTTGGTTATAACCAAAAGAGAATTTTTCTTAGAACAAGAAGGTGAATTGTGACTCAGATCGAAATCTACACAGCCAAAGACGGCCATGTGCAATTAGACGTAAATTTAGCTGATGAAACAGTCTGGCTATCAATGAATCAAATGGTGCAGCTATTCGGCCGTGATAAATCAGTTATATCCAGGCATCTAAATAATATCTTTAAAATCAATGAGTTAGAGCGGTCTTCAGTTGTTGCAGATTTTGCAACTACTGCCGCTGATGGTAAAACATATCAAGTTGATTACTACAATCTCGATGCCATTATTTCTGTAGGATACAGGGTTAACTCAAAAGAAGGTGTGCAATTTAGAAAGTGGGCCGCCCAGGTCTTAAAAGATCATGTTATTCGTGGTTACACCACTTATGATAAACGTCTTTCAGAGCGTGGCGTACGTGAATTACAACAAACTGTTGAGTTATTGCAAAAAACGTTAGTACATCATGATCTGGTAAATGACCACGGCCAAGAGGCTATTCAACTCATTTTGGCATATACCAAAACGTGGGATTTACTGTTGGCTTATGATGAAGACCGATTGCAATTGCCCGCTCAAGGCAAAGACTTCACTATGACAATGCGTTGTCAGCTATCGAAGCATTAAAAACTGATCTAAGCGCGCGCAGCGAGGCTTCTGATTTATTTGGAAGAGAGCGTGAGCGCGGTCTTCAGAGTATTTTGAATAATATTGAGCAAACATTTGATGATGAGCCACTGTATAAAACCGCTGAAGAGAAGGCGGCTCATTTATTATATTTCACTATAAAAGATCATCCATTCACAGATGGCAATAAACGCATCGGCAGTTTCATGTTTTTGCTTTATTTAAAATCTCAAAATATAGTAATTAAACTTAATGAAAATGGGCTGGTAGCATTGGCTCTATTGGTGGCGGAAAGCGATCCCAAGCAAAAGGAAATGATAGTTCGTCTGATTGTTAATTTACTTATAAATTGAAATAAAATATTGAACATACCTCAAAAAACATGAATGTTCTGGAAGTAATTTTGGAATCGTTAAGACCCTCATCTGCTTTTGGTCAGAAGGTTCGGTAAGACATGCCCAAACCATCACGGTAGAGGGGATAAGAGTGGTGTCATAATAGAGTTGGTTGGGTCCCTCTCGGCTTTTATGCCTGCAGGCCGCGGAAGCGCAAAATCGCGCTAGCGAGTAGGTAGTGCCATTGGGCCGTGGCCGAACATTCAGAATATAAAATCATCAGTGTATGTGAAATGCGCAGGTAATATGATGAGATTTTGTGCTGTGCCGTGATCCTGCCTACGGTTGCTATTCTTATCCTGGGCATTATCATATGCTATCTGCAAAGCTTAGAAATCAAGAGAGGAAGACATGTTTGCTGTCATTTACCGCTTTAAACTCAAACCACATCAGGAAACGATCTATCAGCAGTACTGGCATAAGATTGCTACTTACTTTGCCCAAAAGCGAGGTGCATTGGGTTCATGCCTACACAAAGGCAATGATAACCTTTGGGTTGCTTATTCTCGGTGGCCAGACAAAGCAACTCGAGATGCCGCATGGCCAGGCGACAATGCCCCTAATGAAGAATTACCTAAAGATATCCGTGACACGATTGAAAAAATGCAAGCGATAAAAGAAGAGAACAAGGATTTGGAAAATTATGATGAAATCTGCTTAGACGTGATCGAAGATCTTTTATTAAGGAAGTAGGTAGTGCCATTAGGCAAAGGCCCAACATTCATAATATAAAATCATCAAGGTACATAAAATGCACAGGTAATATGATGAGATTTTGTGCTGGGCCGTGATCCTGCGTATGCTTGCTTTTTGATATTCTAATATATATTTTAACAAGCCCCAGATGCTTTCTTATTGCTTATTACTTCATCTAATTTAATTTTAGCTTTGCCTCTTTCTAAAGAAAGAGAATAGCCGCATGCACGAGCAATAGAAAGAAAGTTCCGGAGCTTTACATCTTCCTGTTTGCCAGTACGCATTTTGTTAATTGAATTTGATGAAATTCCTGTATCTTCAGCAAGTTCTCGGATAGATTTACCTTCTTTTTCCATCATTTCAATAATTAATTCTGAAATTAGTAATTCTTCAAATTGCTTTTTGAATTCGGCTTTAAAAGAATCGCTAGCCATTTCTCTTTCAAATGTTGATAAATTCTTAGCCATAATATTCACCTTTTTCACACCGCTGAATATAATCGTCCTTTCTCTTGGTAGCTATATTTTTTTCCCCAGAAGGCAAGCCTTGGGATTTTTTTCGAAAAGCATGCGTGACAATAATTTTTTTTCCTTTCATAAAAAAAGATAAAAATCTTTCTTGATCAGCTTTGAAAGCATAGATATCGTCACCTTCATTTCTAAACTTTTCCTTATTATTAATTTTGCCATGGTCTCCAATTCGAACAAATAACGTTAGTATTTTTGCTCGTTCACTTTCATCCAATTCTTTATAATAATTTAAAGCCTCACTTTTCCCTTTTTCGTTGTAATACCACTCAATTGTAAACTTTGAGCCTTGGTAGGCAATAAATTCGCAGTTGCTGTCTACTAATACCTTTTTCTTATTCATAGTGTAGCACTTTAGTTGTACAGTTGGCAGATAATATACACTGATTGTGTCGATTTCAAGGGACAGAATATCGGTTGGAAGGTATATTATGTAGTATGATATCCAACATGCGTATATTCAGCTACTCGTCTATACGGTTAAAGTTAGGAAACGTAGCAATCTATAGATAGTAAGTAGGTTGGGCCGCGGCCCAACATTCATAATAAAAAAACATCAATGTATATGAAATGCGCAGGCAATATGATGAGATTTTGTGCTGGGCCGTGATCCCGCCTACGATTGCTGAATCAGCCCTTCTACGCCTAAAAGGCTTCGCAGGACACAAGATTTTGTAACACTCGCTGTTGGCGAACTAACAAATCTAATCGCGCCTCGGGCAGGAGTTACATTGGTGTAAGGGCTCTTATAAATAGAGGTTTTTTTAACAATTTCGGATGCTAGTGATTCAGTAATTGTGTCAATGAACATTGAATAATTGCTTAGTTAACTATCACTCATTAAGGTTTAGACTTTAAGATAGAGAGGTGAGTGTTCTCTGTTCGCGAGCAGCGAACAGTTCCGTGCTTAACCTAGGTTATTGTGCTGTGCGATTCCTAGGTTTTCGTGTTGTCCAGTTATTAGGTTATTCAGCATTAATTTTGTGGTGTCTATAGTTTATTGTGTTGTGGGGTTTATAGTTTATTATGCTCAGGGCGACCTAACTATATGATTAATATAAATATTATGCAGATAAAATTTGCCTCTAATCGTTCGTTTTTATCGTTTTAACAGCAGGTCATTTTCACAAAAAATCTAAATAGCAGGTACTTTTCATTTATAGCAGGCGTAATTCACATAAAGACCCTATAGCAGGTGGTTTTCATTGAGAATAGCTAAATTTCATGCTAAATTTATAAAAATACCCATCAGCAGGCATTTTTCATGGAAAATTCGACTAGCAGGCAATTTTCACAAGTAGCAGGTGTTTTTCAGGGGCTTCACTTACCAGAAGCCGGAGCTCAACTGGCAGGTTATGCAGCTTTAATTAGTGCATATAAACTGGAAGTGCCATTACCAGATATATTGTGTGCGATTAGCCAGAAGCATAAACGCTATCAAAAAGATAACTGGTTAATGTTCAGTCCCAAACACAAGCCAAATGATAACCTCTACGCACACATAATTTTTGCTTTGAAATATGAGGGTGTTAATCTAAGTGTTTTAAGTGGGCTGTTTAAATCAATTGATCAAAAAGAACTTGAAGAAATTATTCGACAAGAGTCTTGGGGTAGCTATAGCCGACGAATTTGGTTTATATATGAGTGGATAACAGATAAGCGACTTGATATCTTAGATATTCAGGACACCAAAATTAATTTTGTAGATGTTCTAGACTCAAAATTACAATACACTGGTCCTTCTCGTCGTTCTCAAAGACACCGTATAAACAATAATTTACCAGGTGTGCCTAATTTTTGCCCCTTAATTCGTAGAACTGAACTTTTAGATAATTTTATCAATAGTAATTTAAATGCTGTGGCAGAATCAGAGTTAAAGCAAGTTCATCCAGATCTTCTTATGAGGGCAGCAGCTTTTCTGCTTCTTAAAGATTCAAAGGCGTCTTATGCAATTGAAGGTGAATCCCCTGCGCACGATAGAGCAGAGCGGTGGGGAAAAGCAATTGGACAGGCTGGGAAATATCCCTTATCTCATGAAGAGTTTCTACGTCTTCAAGAAATTGTTATAGCAGATTTTAGATACACTCAGCCAGGGTATAGAAATGAGGGTGGGTTTATAGGTGATCATGATAGAGCAACCTACATTCCAATCCCTGTCCATATATCTGCTCGATTTCAAGATGTATATGATTTAATGGAAGGGCTAATTGAAGCAGATAATTTGCTTAAATCGTCTAATTATAATGCCGTTTTTGCAGCAACATCTATAGCATTTGGTTTAGTATTTATACATCCATTTGAAGATGGAAATGGAAGAATTCATCGTTATCTTATTCATCATGCACTAATTGAAAAGAGCTTCACACCGGAAGGTGTCGTTTTCCCTGTATCTTACGTTATTCTTGAAAGATTGAAAGAGTATCGTTTGGTATTAGAATCTTATTCTGCGCCACGATTAAAATTCATAAAATGGCGACCAACGGAAAAAGGTAATGTAGAAGTTTTGAATGTGCGGTTTGAAGCCCTGGATGAGTTCGGGGCGG
>CAZHSJ010000165.1:0-6007 GCA_964535225.1 Uncultured Candidatus Berkiella sp.
CTCCCTTTTAAATCCGCCACATCTTTGTCGGGGTCTTTAATCGTGACCAAAAACCGAACAGATTCAGCACCATCGATGATACGATGATCATATGAAAATGCTAAATACATCATGGGTCTGATCACAATCTGATTATTTTCTACAACAGGCCTTTGCTCAATTTTGTGCATGCCCAAAATACCTGTTTGTGGTGGGTTTAAGATAGGGGTTGAAAGCAGTGAACCAAACACGCCCCCATTAGAAATAGTAAAGGTGCCACCCGTAATTTCTTCAATAGATAAAGTGCCTTCCCTTGCTTTTATCCCTAACTCGTTAATGGCCTTTTCTATCCCTGCCATGCTGAGTTTATCTGCATCACGGATAACAGGCACAACCAAACCACGTGGCGATGACACCGCTATCGCAATATCAAAATAACCATGATAAACAATATCTTTACCATCGATAGAGGCATTCACAACAGGAAAACGCTTTAATGCTTCAATAGCTGCTTTTGCAAAAAAGGACATAAACCCGAGTTTAACGCCATGTGTTTTTTCAAACTGGTCTTTGTAGCGATTACGCAGATCCATCACAGGTTGCATATTCACTTCGTTAAAGGTGGTTAAAATAGCTGCACTTTGTTGCGCGCTGATTAATCTTTCTGCAATTCGGGCGCGAAGGCGTGTCATTGGAACGCGTTTTTCAATTCTTTCCCCTGATGAAAAAGCAACCATAGGCGCAGGCTGTTTTGCAGCAGAGACATCTTGTTTGGTAATACGGCCATCTTTTCCTGAACCAGTTACTTGTGAAGGCTGAATATCATTTTCAGCCATTGCACGTCTGGCACTTGGGGTTGCCACTTGGGATTGTGCTTTACTTTCTTCTTTTGGTGCTGGCTTAACAGGCTCTTTGGCAGCTTCTTTAGCGACAGAGGCTTTTACATCCTTAGAGGGAGTGAATACCGCAATGACTTCTTCTGCCAAAACAGTATCCCCTGTATTTTTAATAATCTTTTCAATAAAGCCTGGCTCTGGTGCAACCACTTCTAACACCACTTTATCAGTTTCAATATCGACCAAATTCTCATCTTGCCCTACCTGCTCTCCAGGTTTTTTGTGCCAAGTAGCAATGGTTGCGTCTTGAACAGATTCTGGTAACACGGGTACTTTAATTTCTATTCCCATTTATCTATCCTTACTATTACATTATTTCAAAGCATCGTTGACGAGTGCTTCTTGTTGTTCTACATGTGCTTGATGGTAGCCAACCGCAGGGGATGCTGAGGCGGGCCTTCCTGCATAAACCAATTCCTGATCTGGCCGCAAACAAGCGCGCATATGATGTTGCGAAGAATACCACGCGCCTTGGTTTTCAGGTTCTTCTTGACACCATACAATTTCTTTTGCATTAGGATATTGTTCTAAAACAGCTTTTAATTCAGGTTCTGGGAATGGGTAAAGCTGCTCAATGCGAACAATGGCAATATGGTTCTTCTTGGTTTCTTGCCGTTTTTGCAAGATATCGTAATAAACTTTTCCGCTACATAAAACAACTTTTTTCACGGATTTTGCTTCCAATGTTTCGGTTTCAGGGATAATGACTTGGAAGCTGCCATTTTTTAGTTCACTGATATCATTTGAGGCTGCCTTTAATCGAAGCAAGCTCTTTGGTGACATCACAACAAGTGGTTTTCTAATATGACGTAGCATTTGACGACGCAACAAATGGAATATTTGCGCCGCATTACTGGGTACACACACCTGGATATTATGTTGAGCACAAAGTTGTAAGAATCTTTCTAATCGTGCGGAGGAATGTTCTGGACCTTGGCCTTCATAGCCATGTGGCAATAACATGACCAGGTTACACAAGCGACCCCATTTTTGTTCGCCTGAGCTAATAAATTGATCAATAACAACTTGCGCGCCATTGGCAAAGTCACCAAACTGGGCTTCCCACAACACCAATGAAACCGGATCAGTCGTAGAATAACCATATTCAAATCCTAACACGGCTTCTTCTGAAAGCAGGGAATCAATCACCGTAAATTCTTGGTTATCTGCAATTCTGGTTAAGGGAATATCCGTTTGGCCTGTTTTTTGATCATGAACCACCGCATGACGATGGAAAAAGGTACCACGTCCGCTGTCCTGACCTGACAACCTGATGGAATAGCCCTCGTCTAATAGTGCGGCATACGCCATTGTTTCTGCAAAGCCCCAGTCCATCGGTAACTCGCCTTTAGCCATGGCTGCTCTTTCTTCATAAATTTTGGCGACACGAGGGTGGACGGTGAAATTAGGATTTATTGCCAGGAGCTTCGTTGATAATTGTTTTATTTTTTCATCGCTAATGGCAGTTTTAACGACTTCTCTCCAATCTTTAGAAAAGTATTTGCTCCAATCTGGCTTCGAAGCACTGTTGCTGCCCAAACCGTTATGATTATTATTGCTGCCTTTAATAATATTTTTAGCAACTGTCGCGCCTTGATCTAATAAACTACGATTTTCCTTAACTAAATCTGCTGCACGCTCTTTGGTGATAACATTTTCGTTAATTAATTGATCAGCATAACTCTGGCGCACAGTAGGATGTACTTTAATTTTGTTGTACATCACAGGCTGGGTCGCAAAAGGATCATCTGCTTCATTATGGCCATGACGACGATAACATACTAAATCGATAATAACGTCCTTATTAAACCGTTTGCGATAATCAACCACTAATTGCGCCACCATCACCACCGCTTCTGGATCATCGGCATTCACATGAAAAATTGGTGCTAAAATAACCTTTGCCACATCGGTGCAATACAGGGTAGATCGCGCATCATGCGGGTTGCTGGTGGTAAACCCAACTTGGTTGTTGATAACAATGTGAATGGTACCGCCAATACCATAACCCCGAGTTTGGGACATGTTGAGAATTTCCATGACCACGCCTTGACCAGCAAATGAAGCGTCCCCATGAATTGCAATAGGTAATACTTTATTATGATCTTCATCTTTTGAACGCATTTGCCTAGCACGAACTGAACCTGCCACCACGGGGGATACAATTTCTAAATGTGATGGATTAAATGCCAACGCCAAGTGGGTGTTACCACCGCTTGTTTTAACGTCTGATGAAAACCCTTGGTGGTATTTTACATCGCCAGATTCTACATCCAAGGAATGACGCCCTTCAAATTCATCAAATAATTCTCTGGGATCTTTACCCAAGACATTGATTAGCATATTGAGTCTGCCACGGTGCGCCATACCAATAACGCATTCGCGTATACCTTGGCTGCCACCGCGTTGAATTATTTCATCCAACAAAGGAATGAGCGCTTCGCCTCCTTCCAAGGAAAAGCGTTTTGCGCCAGGAAATTTCACCCCTAAATATTTTTCAAGGCCTTCAGCGGCGGTGAGGCGCTCTAAAATTTGTTCTTTACGTTCAGGGGTAAATTGTGGGGTAGCACGTGAGCCTTCAATACGTTGCTGGATCCAGGCTTTTTCCTCGTTAGAAGGAATATGCATATATTCAGTACCAATAGAGCCACAATAGGTATCATTGAGCGCGCGATACAGTTCCCCCAAGGAGATGACTTTGGGGCCAACAAAGTCCACACTAAAGGTCGTTGGCATATCCTGAATACTCAGACCATGCTCTTCTAGAGATAACTCTTGCGCGTTTGCATCCAGAATTTCCCGCATACCGAGTGGATCTATTTGTGCATGCAAATGGCCTTGAAGACGGTAAGCATTGATTAATTTGAGGACTTGAATTTGCTTAATTTCGTGATCCACGCTGCCTGGGGCTTGCGCTAATACGCTACCTACACTTGATTTTGCAAGCTGAATAAATTGATTTTTGATTTCACTATGAGGAACATCTTTGGTTTGACCGTTGGCGGGGAGTTTTGCAAAAAAGGCTTGCCAGTCAGCAGGCACTTGCTGGGGATTGTTAAGATAGAGTTCATACATCTCTTCTATATAAGTAGCGCTTCCCCCATCCACCATGGAAGACTCCCACATTGCATTCATCGTACTCATCTGCACAATCTTACCTCATTCAAATAGGGAAAAAGAACCTTAAAGTTAGTAAATCAAACAACTTTTAAGGTTCATATAAATTGGTTTCTGCCAAAATTATACAACATTCAGACTAACTTTGAGTAGATTTAGATTTCTTACCCGCGCTTTGCTTAGGAAATCATTCTCCCAAGTAAAATAGATGACTCTGGTCCTAAAGTCCCTTATCGTGGTTGAAATGTTACTTTCTGTTGTCTTTATGTGCAGGGGGGTTTTTTTCTAAAAGCTGGGTTTGAACTTCTCCAAGATTTTCTTTTGCAGCGCTCGCATCCTGACGTTTACTGCCTTTTCTCATCAGCACAGGAGATTTTCTTGCATCACTTTTCAAGAGTCCGCTATGGTATTTTTCGATGACTTTTGCAATTTCAGTCTCGTTACGCAACGGTACAATCTCAAAGGGTGTTTTTCCTGTTGCGTCTTTAAGATCAATGCGCGCGCCATGTTGCAATAGTAACTCAACTATTTTTGCTTGGCCATTTAAGATAGCGATATGCAAGGGTGTAAAACCAGCATAAGGGCCATATCCTTCATTTACACAGTCGAGATTTGCATTATTTCTTATCAGTAGCTTTGCAATGCTTTTGTTTCCTAAACGGGCCGCCTGAAATAAGGGAGTTTCATGATCCTTTGCTAACTCTATATTTGCACCCAATCGAATTAAGTCAATCACACTTTGCTTATCGTCCTGTTCTATGGCTAAATGTATGGCAGCAAAATCATCGATGTTTCTCTTGTTGACAATTTCTGCTTTTAGCTCCCCCTTTTCTCCCAAAATTTCAACAAAAGATTTAACCTCTGCTCTTGAAAGCGCGATGGATGCGGAGTCCATGTAGACTTGATCTGTCAGTTGCACTTTATAATTTTTTAACATAGCTTTTAACTCTTCATCGTTCTTTATCACGGCTAATCGAGATAGGCTTGTTATTAACCCCTCGTCTCTTTTCCCAAGCAAACTTTCGCCACCTTCTTTTAGCAATCGCTTTACATGATTAATTTCTCCTGAGTTAGCAAATGTCTTTAATAGCCCTAAACTCATTTGATCTGCATAGCGATCTGCTGGTACAGCGATTTGTGGTTCAACAATGTCTGGAATGTTCTGGGTTGAGGGATAAAAACGATACAAATCAAAATAGGTGATATCCGTTCCTTTTTGTAAAGCGGTGGTAATGTAGGTGCTAATGACCTCAGCTGAGGCTATTTCAGGAAGCCTTTTTTTGCGATTAGAGTCATAATATTTAAATTTTCCAGATCCCGTCACCGTGATACTAATAACGTGCCATTTATTAATATCATTCGGATTTGATTTGTCATGAAGCGCAATATCAATCCAAGAACCTGGCCAACGCCTTGCATACTCTAATAATTCTTTAACGTCTTTTTTTTCATTTTCAGTGGGGTTGCTGGCACTAAAAATTTGCTTCAACTCAATCTTTTCATCGAGTCTTTTAATCGCTTTCCATTGATGTATTCTTTGCTGTTGCGTTATACCTGTTTCATTGGTGAGCGCGCGCACATGTTGAAACCAGGCAAGATCGTTAATAGTAAATTTCATTAACTTGCCAAGGGTTCTATATTTTTTTGCTATTTTGGGAGAAATATCTTTATAGTCGGCTAAAAGTACGTCAAAGGGCTCTGGCTGCTTGGCAGGATCCCAGCGTGATATGCATTTTAATATATCGTAAAACTCTTCCTCGTTGTCTGTTCCTACTGAATCTAAACCTATATAGTATTGAGCAAGAAACGACCAACCATTACAATTTCCGCCCTTACCTAAAAATAAGCTCTCGGCTTCATTTTCATTAATGCCCTGTTTTACCAAAAATTTGATTAGTTTTTCATTGATGCCAGATTGTGCATAGCTTATGGTGCTCTGCACACCATACCCAGGCATTTTTTTAATATCTTCGGTTTTGAGATTAGGCTCGCCGAGTAACACTTTGACAATCTCT
>CAZHSJ010000166.1:0-5946 GCA_964535225.1 Uncultured Candidatus Berkiella sp.
TGGGGAAGCAAAGGCAGCTCACTATTTGCGGCGGCAAGGCGGCTTCGCTTGCGCTTTTGCGGGGTAATCAAAGCTTAAATTAAAACAGTGAAGGGTAATTAGTAGATGCAGTGACCTAATGACCCTGCCTTACAGCGAATACCATTAACCCAGATAGCACCCTCAAGATTGGCATTTTCAAGGTTGGTTTTAAAAATGGAGGCATTTTTAAGATTAGCGCCCTTAAGATTAGCATCGCTTAAGTTGGCAAAGTCTAAGATAGCTCGCTCAAAATTAACTTTGCTTAAATAGGCGCCTTTGAGGTTAGTATTAGCAAGATCGCACTCGCTTAAGTTAGCGTGGGGCAAAGCAGCTTGTTGTAAATCGATGTTAGATAACCGCGTACCACTGATATTGATATCCCCTAAAAAAATAAACTTTTCACGGTTTACTTCTGGCTCTTTAACTTCATGAAATAATCGGGGATTTAAATTTGAAATAAATACTATCACGCTGGCTATTTTATCAGGTTTGTTCAGTCTATTGAGATCTTCCAAAATGGCTTCGGTTCGGGCAATCATCAAGAGGTTGATCCGCTGATTCTCATCAGGGCTCTTAGCAAATAACTCCACGATCCCATTAAAATAACTATCCGTCATTCTGCTTGCTTGAAGGATTTCCTGGTGCTTCCCCACCTTGTAACTCACCATGACAGTAGCAATACCCACAAAAAGGCCTACAATCGCAATAGTGAGCTCTATACCACGTTGTTTGGCAAAGTTCTTGAGCTTATAAAGAAGATTTGGCTCGGCTTTGTAAAGGCTGTATAAATCTGGTTGCATAGTGAATAACGGCTCTGGTTAAAAATCTTATACCCCATTTTAAGGGTAGGGGATGAGAAAGCCTGATTCAAGTTAGCTGCTCAGCAAAGCACTAAAAAAATACAGGGTGCTTTTAAGCGCTTAAGGTAATCTTTTGTCCTGGATGGATAATCGATGACGGCTTTAACCCATTACGTTTGTATAGTGATTTTTCGTTAAGACCATATTTCTTGGCAATTTTAGGAATAGAATCACCTTTTCTCACCACATGCACTTTGCCAGAAGACTTCTTGCTGGCCTGCGTAGCCTTCTTCTTCGTTGTCACGATAGTAATATCGCTGTTTGATGTTGAGCTCAACACCGTGGTTGTGTTGGTTTGCGTATTGCTGTCGGCCTGCTTTGAGGGAAGTGCAGCCGGTAAGGGGGATGATTTTCCGCCTACTTTTTGTTTAAAATTTTCAGCATGGGCAATAGGCACCACTAAATGGAATGGACCATTCGTGGTAGCAGATTTTTTAAGCCCAGGGTTTAATTTACGCAATTGTGTTTCAGAAACATCCACAAGCTTTGCGGCATGCGCGATATCTATTGGCTTGGTGGTGCTAACACGGGCAATCACAGGTTTATTAGGAATTGCCGGTAACTTAACCCCATATTGGTTGGGTGCTCTCACAATTGCGGCAAAAGCCAATAACTTAGGAACAAAATGTGTTGTTTCTTTAGGTAGTTTTAACGACCAAAAATCAGTCGATTTCTTGGCATTACGGTTTTGCTTAATAGCGCGAGAAAGCCTGACTTCGCCGCAATTATAGGCTGCAATGGCTAATAGCCAATTGCCGTTGAATTTCTTATGTAAATATTGAAGATGATCCAGGGCAACCTTCGTTGATTCATAGACGTCTTTTCGACCATCGTAAGAGGCATTTTGTTTTAAGCCATGCATTTTGCCAAGGGAGGGCATAATTTGCCAAAGACCAAGTGCGCCTTTGTGGCTCTTTGTATTTGGATTAAAATCGCTTTCAATAATAGGCAGCAACGCTATTTCACTTGGCATGCCGCGTTTTTCAACTTCTTCTAAAATAAAATATAAATAAGGAGAAGCATTTCTTACGACCATATCAATGTAATCTTGGTGTTTTGCAAAACTTTTTACATGTCGTTGCAATAAAGGCTGTGATTGATTACTGGAGCCTAAGTTCAAACGTTTACGCATACGCCCCCAGATCTCTGACGAAGCAACGGCGGTGTCGATGGTACTATTTGGCGTAAATAGATGAGATAAAATATTTCTGGTTTGATTATTTACTTCTTGCGCAGAAACATGTGGATATTGGCTTTGGCCTAAAGCTAACGTTGCACTAAAGCCATAGATAAGAAAAGTCGCTAAGGCGCTAACAAAAAGGGATGGTTTATTTAACATAATACTTTTCATGAATCACCTGCTAGGCAAGGCTCAGCAAAAGTAACGAATTTAAATAAACAGTGTTTTTCAACATTTTTTGCATCCTCATTTTTCAGAAGATTTAATCTTCTAAATTATTTAGGGCTTCATGTTAAATAAAAAATGCCTAAAATGCAAGCTTTTATTTAGTTGAGCAACCAATGTTTAGGCTTTAAAGTGATTCTTCCATTCTCTTAACTTGGCAAAAATGGTGACAGGATCAGAAGAGGCGATGTTCGCATTTTTTTGTACCGCGCGGATGACATTTTCATTTTCGCAACGTAAAAAAGGATTCGTTTTTAATTCGGTGCAAAGTTGTGATGGCAATGAAGGCAATTGTAAAGAACGCAATGATAAAACATGTTTTTCATAGGCTAATAAGTCGGTGTTATGTGGTTCGATGGTTTTAGCGAAAGCGATATTGGCTGTCGTATATTCATGCCCACAGTAAACGCGAACATCTTTATTCAGATGTTTTATTTTATCGAGAGAATCATACATTTGTTGAGGTGTTCCCTCAAAAATACGGCCACAACCGCAGGAAAATAGCGTATCGCCGCAAAATAATAGTGTGTCGTTAAAATACGCAATATGTTCTAACGTGTGCCCTGGGATCTCAAGTACCGTTAAAGTGATCCCACATGGTTCAAGTGAAATAGGTTCACCTTCTTGCACAGACTGGGTTAAGCCATCTACCTTATCGTTTCTTGGTCCGATCACCTTTACTGAAGGAAAGCGTGCTTTTAAATCCGCAATACCACCCGTGTGATCCCAATGATGATGCGTAATTAAAATAGTAGATAAAGTAAGGTTGTTGTTTTGTAAGTATGCCAACACGGGTGCTGCATCACCTGGATCAACCACAATAAGATCAGATCCTTCTAGACTGTGTATCGCCCAAATGTAATTATCTTGAAAGGCAGGAATGGGAACTATTTTTGGCACTTAACTTACTTACTTTATGGGTTGATATAGTCACATGGTATCAGAAAAAAATTCGCAACACGTATGGTACCAAATGGGCGCAGGAAAGCGTTTCGCTACCGCCGAACAGAAGGAACTCTCAAGTGTATTACCTACCCTCTATGGTTACCACCTCTTATTTTTAGGTGAGCCTGGTTTAGCTTCACTGGTTTCAAGTAGCCTCATCTCACATAGGGTGCTGATCAACCCCTACCTTAATAAGGAGAGTGAGTCTATCAGCCATCTTTCAGGCGCTTTAGAATCTTTACCCATTTTAAATGACAGTGTGGATGTGGTGGTTTTATCACATACCCTAGAGCAAGCCTCTCATCCGCATGAGGTGTTGAGAGAGTCACATCGCGTGTTGATCCCAGAAGGGCATCTGGTTATCACCGGATTTAATCCTATTAGTATGTGGGGTGCGTGGTATTCCTCTAAAAAATTAATGGGCTCAATTTCAAGGCAAGGTAAAATGCTAAGCCCCAATCGGGTGAAAGATTGGTTAAAACTGCTAAATTTCCAAATTATCAGTAGCAAAATGTTTTACTTTAGACCCCCATTAGTTAGCGACAATATTAATGAAAGGTTACGATTTATGGAAAAATGGGGAGAGCATTGCTGGCCTTTTTTAGGTGGTGCCTATACACTGGTGGCCGTTAAGCGCGTGATACCCCTAACCCCCATCCGTGCAAAATGGAAACCTGAGCCAATTTGGCAAACAGAAGGTTTACCAAAACCCACAACTACAACCTATAGTCAGCAGCAAGATAAGACATGAAAGAAGAAGAACAAGAAAATCTCATTGTTGAAATGTTTACCGATGGCGCCTGTAGCGGAAACCCAGGACCGGGTGGATGGGGGGTTGTGCTGCGCTATGGCAAACATGAAAAAACCTTGAATGGGGGCGAATCTTCTACCACCAATAACCGAATGGAATTGATGGCGGCGATTATGGGTTTAAGAGCGCTATCGAGAAATTGCGTAGTTGATCTCACCACCGATTCAGAATATGTCAAAAAAGGCATTACCGAGTGGCTCTCTTCTTGGAAATTACGCCAATGGCGCACCTCCAATAATAAACCGGTTAAAAATCAAGATCTCTGGCAAGCCTTAGATGAAGAAGTTAAGCGCCACCAAGTGCGTTGGCATTGGGTAAAAGGCCATAGCGGCCACCCTGAAAATGAACGAGCCGATGAATTGGCAAGAGAAGCGATTGCCGCGTTAAAAGAAAATGGGGAAGCATTTTAATGCGACAAGTGATTTTAGATACAGAAACAACGGGTTTATCTGCAGAGCAAGGGCATCGTATTATTGAAATTGGTTGTGTTGAGCTGATTAATCGGCGCGTAACTGGCAAAACCTTTCACACTTACTTGCAACCAGACAGAAAAGTAGATGAAGGCGCCATGCGGGTTCATGGTATTACGGATGAATTTTTACAAGACAAACGCCGATTTAAAGACATTGTTGAAGAATTTAAAGCCTTTATTAAAGGGGCGCAATTAATTATTCATAATGCGCCATTTGATGTGAGCTTTATTGAAAATGAATTTAAACTAGTAAAAGATAAAGCGTGGAAAAACCTAAGCTTGCATTGCGACATTTTCGATACCTTGGTTTTTGCCAGACAAAAGCACCCTGGTCAGCGCAATAATTTAGATGCCCTATGTAAGCGTTATAATGTTAATAACGAAAATCGTGAAAAACATGGCGCCTTATTAGACTCGCTCATTTTGGCTGATGTTTATTTGGCTATGACAGGCGGGCAGGAAACTCTCATTTTAGAAGAAGAGCCACAACGGGAAAAAATGACCCAAACGAATGAGGAGGCGTTGCCTAAAACGGTCACTCAGACCCCCCTTATTTTGGCGAACAGCCAAGAATTAAGCGCACATGATGCGTTTTTAGAGATGTTGAAAAAGAAGGGGATCACTAGCTTATTCACCCAAAGTGACGTAGGCTAACTGCGCTAACCTGATTAACAGTTTGAACCACTTCCATTTTCTAGAATAGTTAGTGCTTTTGTTAAATAGCTTCCTTTACAGTTTAGTAATTTCTTTGATGCATTTATTAAAGCTTTTGTCGACTGGATGAAATCCATTAATATGTCATCTGCTTTTTCAACGAATGCTTGAATATTTTCTCGTGTTAAAGAATGATTATCAACTAATTCATATTTTTTGAGCAAATGTAATAAGATCGAGCTTTTATCGTTTTTCATGGCCAATGAAAACTCGTGCTCAAGCGAATCATTTTCGCTTCTATAAGTATCATGTAAACCCAAGTTGAGCGCTATTAAATACTGGGAACACAAACTAACCCATTTATCAAAGTTTGATCTCTTGGTTACATAATCATGCAAAAAAGGGAGATCGAATAAGTTTACAAATAACATATGCGCAGCTGAATAGGTTAAATATCTATGCTGGCGGAGCAAATATGTCATCATGTTATTAATTTCAATTTCATATTTTTCAATGGTGGTATTTGTATTATATTTAACATCTTCATCAAATATGTTTGCTATGTCTTGAAAGCCTTGTTGCGTTAGAGGAGAATCAAGCTCCTTTGCTCGTTCAATATAATTTTTAAAATGTGAATCAATATTTACTGATTTGTCAACGATATCATTTAGAATGAGCAGTGTTAATTCAGAAGCTATTATGCAAGCTATCGTATTATAGGTAAGTTGTGCAGTAATGACGTTAATATATTCTTCACTTGAAAGGTCAGATTTAGAAG
>CAZHSJ010000167.1:0-5868 GCA_964535225.1 Uncultured Candidatus Berkiella sp.
GCAGGTTGGGGGTTCGATCCCCTCCTGGCCTGCCATTCACGCCATATTAGAGGCGGGCAAAAGAAGTTAGAGGGTATAGAAACCATTAATGAACCAACAAATCGCGTTACCGGGTGGTATCATGAACTCCTTTAAATGGGCAGTCGTATTTGGGTTAATTGCCCTTGGATTATTTGGAAATTACCACTTTTCTGATCAATCCATCATTATACGCGCTTCGGGATTGGTAGCTTTAGCGCTAATGGCTATAGTGGTAGCGCTACAAACCGAAAGCGGAAGACGCTTTTGGCAATTTGCTTTGGAAGCAAGAAATGAATTACGTAAAGTGGTTTGGCCAAGTCGTCAAGAAACCATTCAAACAACAATTATGGTTCTTGGTGTTGTATTTGTTGTTGCCCTCATTTTATGGGGCGTAGACATTGTACTGTTAAAAATTGTTGCCTGGCTTACAAGCGGTTACGGAGCGTAGATTATGGAAACCGAACAGGGCACATTGCGTTGGTATGTTGTGCAAGCACTGGTTGGCTATGAGAACCAAGTTGTAAAGAATTTACGAGAAAATATTAGGCTGCACGGCTTAGAAAAAAAATTTGGTGAAATTCTTGTTCCCACGGAAGAAGTTGTTGAAATTCGTGGTGGCCAAAAACGTAAAAGTGAACGTAAGTTTTTCCCAGGATATGTATTAGTTCAAATGGAACTAGATGATTCTACTTGGCATTTGGTAAGACGCACACCCAGAGTATTAGGTTTTATTGGTGGTACCAGTGATAGACCTGCTCCCATTACCGATAAAGAAGCACAAGCGATTATCGACAGGGTCAAAGAAGGTGCGGAAAAACCAAAGCCGAAAACATTATTCGAACCCGGCGAAGTGGTACGTGTTACCAGTGGGCCTTTTGCCGATTTCAATGGGGTTGTCGAAGAAGTGAATTACGAAAAGAGCCGCTTACGCGTGGCTGTGTTGATATTTGGTCGCTCAACGCCTGTAGAGCTTGAGTTTGGTCAGGTAGAAAAGACCTAAGTAAGGGACGGCTAAACGTCTGTTTTTTACTGTAGGGGACGACCTCTGTGTCGTCCCGGGTCGGCACGGAGGCCGACCCCTACAATGATAGGGATAGCGTTAACAACGGGGAGCCAAAGCTTAAATGCTTTGGCGCATGCACCCACTAAGAGAGAGTTAAAATGGCAAAACGAGTCACAGCGTTTATTAAGCTTCAGGTGAAAGCCGGCGAAGCTAACCCCAGTCCACCAGTTGGTCCTGCTTTAGGTCAACATGGTGTAAATATTATGGAATTTTGTAAAGCATTTAACGCGCAAACCCAAGGTACCCATGAAAAAGGGATGCCTTTGCCCGTTATTATTACGGTTTACAGCGACCGAAGCTTTACCTTTGTTATTAAAACCCCACCTGCATCCTATTTGCTGAAAAAAGCAGCGGGAATTCAAAGCGGTAGTGGTAAACCTAATACTGATAAAGTAGGCAAAATTACCCGGGCTCAAGCAATGGAAATTGCTAAAACAAAATTGCCCGATCTTACTGCTGCAGATATGGAAGCGGCTATTCGCACCGTTGCGGGTACAGCGCGCAGTATGGGTATTGAGGTACAGGGGTAATAGCAATGTCAAAACGCATGAATGCCATTAATGAAAAAATTTCACCCCTCAATCAATATCCTATTGATGAGGCTTGTAAGATTCTAAAAGACGCTTCCAAAGTTAAATTTGTAGAAAGCGTTGATGTTGCGATTGTTTTAGGTGTGGATGCGAAAAAGTCAGACCAAGTGGTTCGTGGCGCAACCTTATTACCCCATGGTAGTGGACGCTCGATGCGCGTTGCTGTTTTTGCGCAAGGCGCTAATGCCCAAGCGGCAAAAGATGCTGGTGCTGAATATGTGGGTTTTGATGATTTGGCTGAAGAAATCAAACAAAAAGCGGATGCTGGCAAGTTGGATTTCGATGTGTTGATTGCAACACCCGATGCGATGCGCCTTGTGGGTCAATTAGGCCGCATTTTAGGGCCACGGGGTTTAATGCCAAATCCCAAAGTTGGCACGGTAACACCTGATGTGGCAAAAGCTGTTAAAAATGCGAAATCAGGACAGGTTTCCTACCGTTCTGATAAAGGTGGTATCGTTCACTGCACGATTGGCAAAGTGAGCTTCGACATAAAAGCACTACGAGAAAATCTTGAGAAATTAATAGCAGATTTACGTCGTGCTAAACCCAGTACCTCAAAAGGTATTTACTTAAGAAAAATTACCGTTTCAACAACCATGGGCCCAGGCTTAATTGTTGATCAAGGTAGTTTGAATATTTAATCTTTTTTCCCTCTCCCCTTTCGGGAGAGGGTTAGGGTGAGGGGTGAAAGCCTTTTACCCAAAATTTCATCGTGTTTTCTCAAGAATATACGATGAAATGACTGTAGCAGTTTCTCATTCAGATGCTTTTGGTATTAAGGGTGAGTTCGGTTGCAGTGGATGTCAGAGACCGCAGGCGTGAATACATAATTGCTTTAGGTTATTACATCTTATCCCCTCTCGCGCTTGCGCAAGAGGGGTAGGGTGAGGGGCTTAAAGCTTCCTGCGTAGGCGGAAACAGTAATGTAACCGCAAGGTGGATTAGCCTAAAAAACTAATCTTTTTTAACCCGAAAAGGAGAGGCAAGTGGCGCTCAATTTAGAAGATAAAAAAGCGATCGTCGCCGAAGTCTCGGAAGTAGCTAACAAAGCACTTTCTCTGGTTGTTGCAGATTATCGAGGTCTTGATGTACCTGCAATGACGTCTTTACGTAAAAAAGCCAGAGAGAACGGTGTTTACTTGCGCGTGATAAGAAATACCTTAGCACGTAAAGCATTTAAAGGCACCGAACTTGAGTGTATGGAAGATGCTTTAACTGGACCACTCATTTATGGTATTGCTCAAAATGAACCTGGTGCAGCAGCGCGTTTATTTAAAGACTTTGCAAAAGACAATCAAACTTTTGCCGTTGTCGCGCTTTCTGTTGCCGGTCAGAAATATGATGCAAAACAATTAGATGCCGTGGCCGCTTTACCTTCGCGTAAAGAAGCACTTTCAATGTTGGCAGCTACGTTAATGGCTCCTGCTACGAAGTTGGTTCGCACCATTGCAGAACCACATAGTAGCTTAGTCAGAGCTTTGGAAGATTATCGTAAGAAAAAAGAAAATTAATACCAGAGGTGATTTAAATGTCTGATGCAAAAATTCAAAAATTATTCGACTCAATTGTTGAATTATCCATTATGGAAGTTGTTGAACTCGTTAAAAAGATGGAAGACGAGCTAGGGGTTAGCGCACAAGCTGCTGTCGCTGTTGCGGCTGCACCTGCTGCGGGCGCTGGCGCTGCTGTCGCTGAAAAGACCGAGTTCGACGTAGTTCTTAAAGCATTTGGTGATAAGAAAGTAGACGTTATTAAAGTTGTACGTACTATCACCAACCTTGGCTTAAAAGAAGCAAAAGCTTTAGTGGAAAGCGCTCCAGCTCCAGTTAAAGAAGGTGTTTCTAAGGCTGATGCTGATAAATTCAAGAAAGAACTTGAAGAAGTTGGTGCACAGGTTGAAATTAAATAACAACCTGTTAACTAGTAAATTTAATTACTCGAACCAGTTTGCATAAAAGCAAACTGGAAGGAGTAAACGCAGGCTGGGAGCATTTTGCTCACAGCCTTTTGTCGTTTCGTAACTCACGTTGAGGACATCCGATGGAATTATCCTATACCGAGAAAAAGCGACCCCGAGCAGATTTTGGTAAACGTCTTGATACGTTCAAACATCTTGATACGTTTGAAATTCCACCACTGCTTGCTATTCAGCTTAACTCCTACAAAATTAGCTTTTTGCAGGAAGAAACACCCGTTGAGGCAAGGCAAGATATTGGTTTACAGGCAGCGTTTAAATCTGTCTTCCCTATTAATAGTTTTTCAGGGAATGCGCAATTAGAGTATGTTGGTTATCGCCTCGGTGAGCCTTCATTTGATGTAAAAGAGTGTCAACAACGAGGCTTAACTTTTGCAGCACCTTTACGTGTGTTGGTGCGGTTAGTGCTATTTGATAAAGAAGCAACCGGTGATACCAAAAAAGTTAAAGACATTCGCGAACAAGAAGTGTACATGGGTGAAATTCCCCTCATGACACCAAATGGTACCTTTGTTATTAATGGTACTGAGCGTGTTATCGTATCGCAATTACACCGTTCACCTGGTGTGTTTTTTGATCATGATAAAGGTAAAACGCACTCTTCAGGAAAGTTATTATATTCCGCGCGCGTTATTCCTTATCGTGGCTCATGGTTAGATTTTGAGTTTGATCCAAAAGATGCCATTTATGCAAGAATCGACAGACGTCGAAAAATTCCTGCCACTATTATTTTGCGTGCGCTTGGTATAAGTGCAGAGCAAATTTTAGACACCTTTTTTGAATTAAATAAATACAAAATTGAAAAAGGGGAATTCATTTTAGAATTAATTCCTTCACGCCTTCGCGGCGAAACCGCCATTTTTGATATCAAAGATGGTAAAGGAAACGTTATTGTGGAAGAAGGGCGCCGCATTACCGCGCGTCATATTCGCCAAATGGAAGAATTGGGTGTAAAAACCTTACGTACGCCCCGTGAATATTTATATGGTAAAGCATTAGCAAAAGATATTATCGATCAAGAAACTGGCGAAATCATCGCGGAAGCTAACGCGGAAATTACACCAGAATTATTAGAGGCGCTAATAAAAGCAAATACCACGGAGTTTGCAACGCTTTACACTAATGATTTGGATCATGGTCCTTATATTTCTGATACCTTAAGAGTAGATCCGACCAAATCGCAATTAGAAGCGTTGGTTGAAATTTATCGCATGATGCGCCCAGGCGAGCCCCCCACGAAGGAAGCGGCCGAAGCCCTATTCGAAAATTTATTTTTTGTTGAAGAGCGATATGATCTCTCATCCGTTGGCCGCATGAAGTTCAATCGTCGAGTTGGCCGTAAAGATATTGTTGGCCCTGGCATTCTATCAAAAGAAGATATTATTGCTGTTCTTAAAACATTAATTGATATTCGTGATGGTCGTGGTGAAGTCGACGATATCGACCATTTAGGCAATCGACGTGTCAGAAGTGTTGGCGAAATGGCGGAAAATCAATTCCGTGTTGGCTTGGTTCGTGTTGAGCGCGCAGTGAAAGAACGTTTAAGCGTGGCTGAGTCTGATGGCCTCATGCCACAAGATTTAATCAATGCAAAACCTGTTTCTGCTGCCATTAAAGAATTTTTTGGTTCATCGCAGTTATCCCAGTTTATGGATCAAAATAATCCTTTATCCGAAGTCACACACAAGCGCCGTGTTTCAGCCTTAGGGCCCGGTGGCTTAACCAGAGAGCGTGCAGGCTTTGAAGTACGTGACGTACACCCAACGCACTATGGCCGGGTGTGCCCCATTGAAACGCCTGAAGGTCCAAACATTGGTTTGATCAACTCGCTGTCGGTTTATGCACGTACCAATGAATATGGCTTTTTAGAAAGCCCTTATCGCAAAGTCACTAATGGTAAAGTGACCGATGACATTGAATTTTTATCGGCGATTGAAGAAGGTGAGTATGTTATTGCGCAGGCTAATGCTTCCTTAAACGAAGACTTAGAGATTGTGGATGATTTAGTCCCTTGTCGCCATAAAAATGAGTTTACCTTTACTACCAAAGAAAAAATTCAGTATATGGATGTGTCACCAAAACAGATCGTTTCTGTGGCAGCGTCTTTAATTCCCTTCCTTGAACATGACGATGCCAACCGCGCGCTCATGGGTTCAAACATGCAACTTCAATCGGTGACCACCTTAAATCCAGAAAAGACCTTAGTAGGAACATGT
>CAZHSJ010000168.1:0-5839 GCA_964535225.1 Uncultured Candidatus Berkiella sp.
CCTAAAGAAAAGCCGCTGCCCAGCCTGAATAACCTCTTCCCTCACCTCAAACCGATAGAACCCGCCCCTCGCCCTTTTTGATATGGATTTAATCAAGCCCTTAGCTTCAAGTCTTCGTACGGCGTTTTTAATCGTGCCTAAACTTGTTTTAATTTTTTCGGTTAAAGATTCCGCATACATGTGGGAAGTGACCAATGAATGATGATCAATTAAATTCCGTATAATTAAAATTAACAACTCTTTTTGACGACCAGATAATTGAATTAAAAGATCATCAACTGATAAGTCAATTTGTTCCGGCCTTGTGAAGCTACTAATAACATCCTTAGTAGTAACTTGCTTATCAACTTTCACCTCTGGCGCACGAAGATCAACATGAGCTATTTTTTCAATTACAACTGGTGCAACAGTGGGTACAACCACCTCTTCAATAACATTACTTTCTTCAGACGATTCTTGATCATGATTTTCTTTTGATAAAGTTTCACTCAAATTCCAAGGCCGATATTCTTTCCTTGTGAACTTTTTATTTTTTTCCTTCTGACGGATTAGATCTGATATCTTTGGCATTTAGCCTTTTCCTTATCTCAGTCCTTGCTAAACTGCCTCTTCCATAGCGCGCTTTTTACTTGAAGTCTTGCCAGAAGTAGCCCTACTATTCGATCTTGGGCTTTTTATTTCAAGTAATTCCATGGTTAACGCCTCGAAATCATCTCTTAAGGTCGACTTTTTCAAACTGCTAAATAAACTTTTGTTAGCATCAGTCGCATTTGGGATCTCTTGACCATATCTAACAGCTGTTTGAAGCGCCCTGCCCTCCATATCTGGATCAGCAATGATTGTCGCAATTGCTTTATCAGATAAGATCGTATTTCCGCTAAATTTATTTAAAAATACTTTATAAGGAATGTCTTTATCATATTGATCATCAATATTTTTAACTTCTGATTTCAATATTTTAAGCCCTTTAGCGCTAAATTTATCAGGATTTAAAGGAGCTAAAATTAAATCACAAAATAAAGTTGCAGCGGTTACAGAAGCTCCCATTGTTGGAGGGCAATCAATGAAAATGAAATCATAATCTTTGATAACGGATTTAAAAATATTATGAAAAACTTTCTCTAAATTCATTTTCTTTAGCATCAGAATGTTATCGAGCACAACGTTTTCAATTCTTGATGCAATTAAATCTAAACCAGGGCTAACATTAACAATACCATCTGAAACCTTGATGCCTTCTTGAATAAAATCAACTAAAACAGGTAGTTCGTCAGCATCAACATCATGAGCATCCGTTAAATTTCCTTGTGGATCGATATCTATTAGTAAAACTTTTGCGCCAAAAGAATTTGCGCAACAAGCAATATTATCAATTGCTGTTGTCTTCCCTGTTCCGCCTTTAACAATCTGACCGGCAATAATTTTATTTTTAAATTTAAGTTCGAATAATGGGCGCGCTATCTCCTGAGTAATGAAAGCTTTATTCCCTATTTTGGGACAAACAAGGTTTTTAGCCTTTAATTTTCTGTGGACTGCTTGAACAGAAATACCAAGAAATTCGGCTGCTTTGTTAATAGACATTTTAGGTTGAACATCTAACCCGCTTTGTCCTTGCTCGTTTGATGCCATAACTTACCCCTCATGTTTAAGATTTACATTAAATTTAATACATATCTTAAACATGCGCAACTACAAAGAAATACTTTTGGATTAAGAAACTTAAAATTATTTTTGATGAAACACAAAGTTATCTAGAAAGATAAATGCTACTCATTCGCTCTTCTTTGCGCTATCCATTTGCTACTTATAGCGATCTCTTTAAGCTATCCTAATGCTACCCTTTATGATACTTATTTGCTCTCCTTATAGCCACTCTTATGCTATTCTATTCGATACTCTTACGCTATCCATTTGCTACCCTTAACAAAATGAGCGCTACTCTTTCCGCTATCCTTATGCTATCCATATCCACATGCTTTTCGATCATTCGCCGCTCTCCTTTTGCGTGACACTCAAAGACGACTATCAGGGGACATTCTCCTGAACGATAGTATTTATGTTGTGATTTTGAAGATTGCTATCCTTATCGCTATCCTTTATTTACACCCTCTCTGCAGCATCAGCCAAATAATGCGCTATCTTTAACGCTACCCTTATGCTACCCATTTAATTTACACGCTATCCATATAGCTATTCTTATCGCTTTTCATTTGGTACTTATTGCGTGTCCTTTTCGCTATCCTTTCGCTATCTTTTTCAGTTATCTTTTCGCTACCCTTTAAATACCCTTATCGCTTCTCTCTTGCTCGCCTTATTGCTATCCATTTGCTTACTTTATCGCTACCGATTCGCTCTCTTTATTGCTACTTTTTTCTTTTAAAATCAAGCGGTTATACTCAGCAGGGATATTGACATAGAATTTCATATGGCTATAGTTAATGAAGAAAAGGGGAAGTTGATGAATTGGTTCAAAAACTGCTTTTTTCTTAAATCATGCAAGGGTGATGAAAATGTAAACCAGGGAATGATTAAAAGTAGGATGCTTTAAAGAAATAAAGCCCAGATTGCGGCTGAGCTTTATTGTAGACAAAAAAGACACGTACATGCCTTTAATATGTAATTTTAGGTTAGTGGCTTTTTTGTGTCAAAAATTAAGAGACACAAAAGATGCATACTCATATCGACCAAAGGAAGGTGCCACAAATATTGGCGCTTGCTGCCAACAGGGTAGGGGAGTGGTACTCTCATTCCTGGAAATGGCTTTCACGGCTTCGTGTGGCCGTATTGATGCGTGTAAATCTTGAAAAGCGCCTATCAACTAGAACGATGCGGCTCGATCAAAGGGAAGCTATCCTAGCCTTACTAAAAGTTATACTAAGTCACCTTGATTTAAAAACGATGCAAATTGGGATCTACAACCCAGAAACGGATGTTTTCACCCATCTCAGTTTAGATTATCTTGCCCATAAGGGTGGGCTTTCATTAAGAAGAACCCAAAGGGCTATGGCATGGTTATACGATGCAGGATATATCATCGGTTACCGCCAATCACATTATGATGCTGAAAGCGATGAATTCCTGTATAAGCCATCGATTAGAAAAGTAGCATTTACTTTATTACAAGATCTAGGCATTACAGAGCTTGCTTATCAACGAGCTCGCAGCAAATCTCGCAAACATTTGGAAAAATTCTTATCAAAATTTTATAAAGATAAAAAGGAAGAGAGCAGGGCAGGGGGCTCGTTTGAAGCCACCAGAAACATCGTATCCAATATTGCCAATATGCTCACCCCAAAGGCATCTCAACCTGAAGCCTCAACCAAGATCTACACAGAAAAAATAAAACGATTAATGGATTTAATGCCTAATTTATCGTTCGAAGAAGCCAAGAGAATGCTTCCAAAGCCTAGCACCTACAATTAACAAATTTACCTCAAATCATATCCATTCTAAGCTTAAACAATAAACTTTCACGTTTAATTCTGCATCTTGAATAGAAAACCACTTTCAGTTGTGGATAAGTCCTTTAGGAAAGGTGTTCATTAACAATTTATCCCTATTTACTGTCGTGCCTTAATGGTGTGTATTATCTTATTTCTATTCATATAATTAATATCTTTTAAATATGAATAAATCTTTATAAGAAGTCTTACAGCCAAAAGACTTTGTTAATTGCTTAGCAGTCAAGATAAATTTGGTTCTGGATCTTGTGACCAATCAATAATTTTTCCACGCGTATAATCCCACCAGTAAAGCCAAGAGACGCCAAATGCATCATAATAATAATCAGGTTCAGAATAAGCTTTATCATTTAGAACAGCATCTAAACTAACAAACTTATATCCAAACTCACTAGCTAAGTTTAATAAATCATCCATGGCTAGTGAATTGATTAAATTAGCGTGTAAGAGCCATACATGCTTAATGTTACGTCCGAACATTCTATGAGATGCGTGCTCGTAAAAGCCAAACTTTCTTTTGGTATGCTCAAGATAATTTTGAATGATTTGCTTTTTAGCGCTCGGGTTTTTATGCAATTCGCAATTAAATTTCCAATCGTCAGTATCTATTGTAGCTGGAGCAATAACATACCCATGAATTTTAAGAAACTTATCAAATAAATCTCGTTTTTCCTTTGAGCCGCCAGTATCAAGATAGGGATGTCTAAAATATCGATAGCTTAAACCTGCATTATGCATCAGTTCTTTAGATATCATTGCCCCCTTAATAACATCGGTTTGAAAATCATCAAGATCTGTAGTGCTCAGGGCGTTGTGAGAATAGGTGTGATTACCAAGGCATTGTCTTTTATCAATCCAAGATTTGAGAATTGCAATTTTTTCTGATGTTTCTCCTTTATTAGATAGCTTTGATTCATTAACAAAACCTATTGCAGGAGCGTTAAAACTTTGTAAGGAATTTAATATCCTATCATTAATTTCCTTTTGCTCTTGCGCTGATACATCTTCTTGGGCAGGTAGATCATCAAACGTTAAGGCTATTTCTTTTGCATAAGCCATCCCACAAGAAAAAGCAATGAGTAGGGCAGAGGTTATAATTTTCATTCTGAGCATAAAGCAATTTCAATATGCCATATAAGGATAGCGCTTAGGATATCATAAGGATAGCATTAAGGGTAGCCCAATAGTTGGGCACCTGCATAATAAGCAAGTTTGATTAAATCTTTTATTGAATTTAAGATGACTGTTTTAATGACAGCATCAAAGCAGAATAAAGCATGAACTCTAGAAGTATTGAGGAAAATGCGTCACTACCCAAACCATTGCCTTCAGGTTTAATTCCCACATTAAACAAGATGGGCTACATGACCCAATTTTTAGATGAATACTCATTAAAGTTCATAGATCATCCAAATTCAGCAGATAAGCCTTTATTTGAGATTGGGGCAGCTTTTGGTGTGGCAACTCTCGAAGCTCTAAAAAGGGGAGCAACGGTAATTGCAAACGATCTTGATGAAGAACATCTAAAAATTCTTCAAAATCTGTGCCCTGAGCAGTACAAATGTAATCTTATGCTGGCACCAGGGAAGTTTCCAGATGAAGTTGATATTGAGAACGATTCTGTTTCAGCGATATTGATTTGCAGAGTGATCCACTTTTTTTCACCAGAAGAAATAAAGGTAGCTTTTAATAAACTTTTCGACCTATTAAAAAAGGGCGGCAGATTATTTTTAGTGGCTGACACACCTTTTCAAAAGAATTGGACTAAATTTCAACCAATCTATCTAAAGAGAAAGAAAGATGGTGCTGAATTTCCAGGTCTTGTTACAAATTCAGGTGAGTACATAACAGATCTTGGTTTTAATTTACCAAACATGCTTAATTTTATGGATCCAGATGTTTTACGAAGAGAACTTCAAGAAGCTGGATTTGTTATTGAAAAACTAGAATTTATTAATAGAATAAACTATCCGGACACAGTGAGACTGGATGGAAGGGAAAGCGTAGGAACAATCGCCATTAAACCGTAGTTGAGGTTTAGAAGTATGGTTGAAAAACAAAGGGAAAGGTTACTCGGGCCTATTCTTGGCTGCAGTTTAGGCACTTATCTAGAATTTTTAGATTTTGCGCTTTATGCATCTTTAGCACCAATCTTTGCTTTAAAATTCTTTCCAAAAGAGTCTCATGACATTTCAATTGTTTATTCTTGGGCAATATTTGCAATAAGCTTTATAGCAAGGCCGATTTCAGGTTTCATATTAGGTCCATTAGGGGACAAAATCGGCATAAAAAAGGTAATGATATTCTCATTGGCATTAATGGGGATATCAACCGCCGCAATAGGACTTATCCCAACGTATGAACATATAGGCGTTTAT
>CAZHSJ010000169.1:0-5812 GCA_964535225.1 Uncultured Candidatus Berkiella sp.
CCAAAGCAACAGATAAATGATCAAAAGTTGATTTCCATAGTCAAGGAGATGAATGAACTAGACTTTTCTTCGAAGCTCACCCAGGAACCCATACCAGAAGAAATATCCCATGTTGGATCATTACGGGTAGCAAAGCGACAAACCATACGTGATGGAAAGCTTGTTGGTGAAGTATATGAACTAACAAATGAAAATAATGATCAGATTGTAATTGATCAACATCAGTATTGGAATGAAGGGGTGTTAGCTGTCGCTTTTGAAAAAGAGGTACTTAAAGAAGGAGAGACGACAAAACTCTTTATGGTGAAAAACTATGGATAGCCAGGTGACGCCATCAAACCTAAAAGCAAAGTTAGATCAAAATAGAAATTTGATTTTGGTTGTGGGGGGCTTAATTGCGTTTGTTTTCTTAGTTATTTCGTATTATTTAGTTAAGTTTAAATCAGCTAACGCTAATGATGAACGTACAACAACTAAACAAACGATCAAAGTAAGTGCATTAAGTGATGACATAAATGACAGTTCAATCGCCCTTCAGCGATTGGAGAAGAAAATTGATGAATATGAAAAAAAGGTAAATCAGCAAGAATTGGTTAATCAAGAAGCAGAATTGCAAGGATCAAATAAAACGATCATTGATCTTGAAGAAAAGATACGAGTGCTTGAGGAAAAGATTCAAAATATAGATTCAAATGAACAAGAAATGGGTCCGCACGCAAAATCAAATTCCTGGCATGAAGATAAAAAAAAATTAGAGCCTACAGTTTTTCCTTCTATGGATGGATATAATGTCCATGATAACGGATATCAAATGATAAGTGATCAGTATCAAGCTAATCCTATGCCGGTTGGCATTAATATTGAAAATTTTAAGAGTTTTGCAACGAAATCTAAAAAAGCAACCAACTATATTCCAGCAGGAACCTATGTAAAAGCATTGCTTATTCAAGGGATAGATGCTTCAGCTTCAATTTCATCTCAGTCTGATCCTCGGCCAGTGTTAATGCGCCTTGTCTCGAATGGTAGCTTACCTAATGAAGTTTCTACTCATATTGAAGATTGCAGAATCATTGGGGCAGCTTATGGCGACATTTCAAGTGAACGTGCCTTTGTTCGTTTAGAAAGCATGAGTTGCACTTTAAAGTCTAAAGATATTCTTGAAAACATTGTGGATGGTTATGTGGTTGGTGAGGATGGCAAAGCGGGTATTCGGGGTGTTGTTGTACGTCGGGAAAAAGATTTATTAGCCAACAGCTTTTTAAGCGGTTTGGCATCAGGTTTTGGTTCAGGTTTGTCAGAATCATTTCAACGGGATCTGGTTTCCCCATTAGGCGTTGTGACGGAAACACGCAGTTCTGATGTCTTTAAAAAAGGGGCGGCAGAAGGAGTTAGTAATTCATTCGACAGGCTTTCAAAATACTACATAGAGCGCGCCGAGCAATTTCAGCCAGTGATCCAGATTTCAGCTGGAAGAGAAGTCGATGTCGTGTTTAAGAAGGGATTTCACTTACAGGAAGGATCACAGCCTTTACAGTTAGCGCAAGATGAATGGAGAAGATCATGAAGCGGTGTTTAATCTTATTTTTAATCTGCCTGACAACAGGATGTGCGAGTTTTAATAGTGAGTTTGATTGTCCAGCTGCAAAAGGAATGGGATGCAAACGCTTATCGGCAATCAATGAAGAATATAATGAGAAAAAAGGGCTGCCTAACGATAATTCATCGCAGAATATGATTTATGCCAAAAGTGATCATATTGATGTGTATTTAGATGGATATCATGATGAGAATAATGTTTATCATCATCCACGAAAAGTCACTATTAAGACCTAAGTATGACCATGTTAGATCAAGCAAAATCATGGATTAAAAAGGCTTTTGAACCTGGTGGCGCGGTCAAAGTTTCGCCAACATTTCGGGAGTTACAAAATTATCTCTCACAACATTCTTTGGGTGAAATATTGCCTTATCGGTTATATGATGAGCATGAACAGTTATATTTTAATGATGGTACACAAGGTTTTGTATTCGAAGCAGCTCCTTTAGTTGGCGCAACAGACCAAACTATTAATTTATTGACGAATATTATTAATCACCTGCTTCCTGAAGGTTCAAGCATCCAGTTTTTACTATATGCATCTCCCAAAATTTCAGGATATTTAAATTCATGGTCATCCTATAGAGCTGAAAGAGGGGAGCGCTTTGCTCAATTAGCGCAAGAGCGTGTAAAGTTTCTCTCTAAAGGTGCCAGGGGTAGCTTGTTTAAAGCCAGTGATTGTCCCGTTAGAAATTTTCGTTTGATTATTAGCATAACGCTTGATGAAAAGAAAACCATATTAGAAGTTAATCAATTAAAAGATAGTATAAAACGCTCTTTTAAAAGCTTAAATCTTCATACTGAGAACTTACAGCCTGAATACTTGATTCAATTGGTGGGTGAGTTGTTTTGTCCCGATTTGTCTGCTGAATCTAGGAAATTAGCATGGCGTAAATATGATTATATCAATCAACAATGCACTTTTCATGATACTTCTCTTCAAGTAACACCACAAGGAATGATAGTAAATGAGGGTGAAACAGAAATTCGTGTTTATTCAGTAGCTAAATTTCCTGATAGCTGGCCGCAGTGGGCGATGCAAAGTTTAATTGGTGATCTGTTTTTAGAAACTCAACGCAATCGATGCCCGTTTTTTCTTTCATTATCGGCGCATATTCCGCATCAAGCCTATGAGAGTTCGCAAGCAGCTATGAAATCGATGCGCGTAAATCGGATTATGAATTCACCGGCAGTAAAATATGTGCCAGAGATAGCACAAATCGCTCAAGAGCGTCGATATATCATCGATATGCTAAACAAAAATGGCAGACTTGTTAAGTTATCATTCCAAATTGGTTTGATTAGTGAACCTGAGCAAGTAGTAAAGGATGAATCTGTCTTAGAAAGTTTATTCATAAGCCAAGGATGGCACCTGTATCGGCATCGTTACGTTCATGTCCCTATGCTATATGCATGCTTACCTATGACTCAAGATAAAGCGCTATTTAGCACGTTACAGCGCTTTGGGGTGGTACATACTCAGCCTGCCCATGTGGTTGCCAATGTAGCGCCATTGCAGGGTGAGTTAAAGGGCATGATTGTGCCTAGATTGATGTTAACAGGAAGGAGAGGGCAGCTATTTTGGTTTGATCCTTTTTCAAATGATTCAGGAAACTACAACGTCTGTGTTACTGGGAAATCAGGCTCAGGAAAATCCGTTTTTATGCAGGAGTTGGCTGCGAGCATTGTTGGCTCTGGTGGTAGGTTATGGGTTATTGATGTGGGGCGTAGTTATGAGAAAACATGTAAGCTGCTAGGTGGAGAATTTGTTGAATTTTCGATAGACAAAGAAATTTGTTTAAACCCTTTCACGCATATTCAAGAATTGGATGAAGATCAACTTTCATTATTAAAACCTATCGTTGAACAAATGGTTGCGCCCCATGATCCGATTTCTGATATCGACAGGGTATTACTTGAAGAGGCAATCCAGCAAACCTGGGCACAATTTCGAAACCATAATAGTATAACAGAACTCTCAAAATGGCTGCATAACCATTCTGATTTACGCGCAAATGATCTAGGTAAACGCTTATACCCTTACACCGAGAAAGGGATGTATGGACGCTATTTTAATGGCAAGGCAAATATTTCATTTGAAAATCCATTTTTGGTGATGGAATTAGAAGAGTTAAAAAACAAAGGTGATATGCAATCTATTGTTTTAATGCTTATCATTTTTCAGATCACAAATACCATTTATGCAGGCAATAGAGAAACCAAAAATGCTTGTATTATTGACGAAGCATGGCAACTTTTGAACGGGGAAAAGATAAAAGTATTTATTGAAAAAATGGCTAGAACAGCCAGAAAGTATAATGCTTCAATCATTACTGGGACGCAATCGATTCAAGATTATTTCGAAAATTCAGCAGCGCAAGCAGTCTATAATAACTCTGATTATACCATTATCATGATGCAAAAGGAGGGTGTGATCGAGAAACTGGTTAAGGAAGAGAAGTTATCCTTAGAGCCGCATATGGAAAGGCTAATAAAGAGCCTTCGAATGAGTGAAGGCGAGTACGCTGATATATTCATTCGAGCGCCAAATTGGTACACCGTTGCCCAGCTTATCTTAGATGATTTTACTTTGGCTTTATATTCGACCAAAGGCGATGAGTTTTCAGCTGTGCAGCAACTGCAAAAGCAAGGATATTCGCTTATTGATGCGGTTAGAACCGTTGCAAAAGAGAAATTTCATGGTCGTTAAAACTATATTAGGGTTTTATTTGTTTACCATGCCAGTATATGCATTGGATTTAGGTTCTTTTGGCAAAACTTATCCGATTAGAGAGTTTCCTGCCGATAAATTAATTGAAAATAAGATTAATAGCGTTAATAAAGATGAAAGAATTAGGTTAGAAAATCAATTTTTAGAGATAACCAAGAGCAAGATCAGTCGACCAACTGCTACTCAGCTGCCAGTTGTTACAAAAAACAATAGCCGTTTATTTAATCCAGCTGTTTATTTTGAAAATTCAGTAAAAGATCATCAACAGAATGAAGTCATTAAAGCAGGCCAACATGTCAACCCATTAGATTTTGTTAGTTTGACTACGCCACTCGTGTTTTTTGATAGCGATGATTCTATTCAAAAAGAATGGGTGAAAAACCATTATAAAAATGCCATTTTGATCTTAGTAAAGGGGGAGCCCTTAAAAGTACAAGATGAATTTCAAAAGAAAGTCTATTTTGATCAACATGGGAAGTTTATAACACGATTTTCATTAAAAGCTGTTCCAAGCGTTATTACACAGGATGGTAAATTCTTAAGGATCCAAGAATGCGTACCTTCCTGATGGTAGTTATCATTACTTTAGGGCATTGTTCAATTGGAATGGCTGGCACGTTCTGTCAGGGTAGGTTTTTAAATCCTATTACGGATATTGCTTGGGGATGTATGTTCCCTTTAACCATAGGTAATGTGCCGGTTTCAAAAGGGAAGAACCCTGATACAGCTAATCCTAAATCACCCATTTGCACCTGTTCAAATCCCATTCCACGCGTGGGTCTTAGTATTGGTTTTTGGGAGCCCGTACAAATTGTAGACGTGACTCGCACACCACTTTGTTTTGTCAGCATGGGGGGATTGCAGCTTTCTGCCCCTGCGAAAGGGGGGCAAATGGGGCCATCCCTAAATGGTAGTAATAAACAAAGCCAATATCATTTGCATTGGTACGATTATCCCTTGTTAAAGCTACTAGAAATCTTGGTTGATGGTGGCTGTGTTGAAAATTCAGATTTTGATGTTGCGTATTTAACAGAATTTGATCCTACTTGGCAGAACGAGACGCTGAGTATGGTTTTAAACCCAGAAGCCATTCTATTCGGAAACATTGCTGCACAAGCAGCTTGCAGTGCCGATGCTTTGGCTGCAACAGCTCATACCGGTATTGATGCTTTGTTTTGGTGCGCAGGCAGTCAAGGTAGTGTTTATCCCTTTACTTCGTACACAGCAAATCATTACGGTGGTGTGGCAGCGAGTACATCATTAGTTGAAAAGGTGACCTACAAAATGCATAGAGAACTCTTATTGTGGGGTACGGTTGGACAAGAGGGGTTGTGTGGTAAATACCCGATGCCAATTTGGAAAAAATCCCAATATCGATATCAGATGGCTTATCCAGTAGCAAGTCAATGCCATCCTTACGGAAGAAGCACGGTTTTATGGGAATCTGGCAAGGAATATCCAGTCAAAGGGGAGGATTTTGCCTA
>CAZHSJ010000170.1:0-5788 GCA_964535225.1 Uncultured Candidatus Berkiella sp.
CGAGCGCCTGTTGCTTTAAACGTCAAGTACTGATTAAGCACTAAAGGTTTTTGGCTAGAATCTACATGCGCTAAATGAGTAAAAAACTCAGCATCGCTCTTTGTTACTGCATTTTCACCTAATGCCGCAACAAGGCCATCAAAAGCAAAAATAGCAGTATGTTGTTGTTCCCGATTAACATTCTCTAAATCGAGTTGTAGTCTAGTTCCATCATTTAACTCACAAGTTACAATAGGTTTACGATTTAGCATTTCCGTTTCTTCATCGTCCCATCGTCGTTTGGCCTCTTCTTCATCTTCAACCTTTTCAATCGTTTTAAGATATTCTTTTGCTGTTCTGCATTTTTTGAATCTTGAAGTTGGATTTTTTTGACAAAGGAAAAAGTTTCTATTTGCTTCAGCTGCCAGCCTGGATTGTATTTTAACATTATTTTTTTCAATTAAAGGCAGAATATCACTTTCAATGATTTCATCAATAATCCTAAGATCAAGCTCAGCTCGTTCTTCGCAAACGAGATCTTCTACCAGCACGGGAACAACAGACCATCCAAAGGCTTCTAATAACTCCTTTTTAAAACGGGTTTCAGGGTTTTCTGTTTTTAGATCTGAATTATAATGCGTTGAGCCATTGATCTCAACGGCTACATTGAACTGTGGTATGGCAATATCAAGGTGAGTGCCTACAAATTCACACAAATACTCATCCTCAACTTTAATACCTTTAACAGATAATAATTTCTTCAACCTGTCGGAGAAAGCCTTGTGAGGGCCGGAAGACTCTGGTTTGGTCTTAGCCAACATATTGTTAACATTTTCAATAACCTTACGCTTAAAACTGGAATCAACAGTAAAGTTTTCACGGCAGGTCTCCATAAAATGCAGAATTTTAACAACGCGAGGAAGCAAGTTAAGTTTAGCAATTTCAGTAATGGAAATTTCATTCATAATCTTATTAACAAGTTTGTCTAATCCGACGCGTAAGTTTCCTGTAATAGGCCTTCCAATTTTGACTGTTCTATAAGCTAAATCAATGATCTCTTTAGTAGATAATTTGGTTATATTTTCTTCATCCGTTAGATCAAATATTCCCATATCAAAGCACGAGAGAAGTGGGATGGTGAAGGGTTCAACGCATGAAAAAACTTTTAACAGTTGAAGTATTTCATTTTGTTTAAAAGTAGACATGACAGTACCGATTTGATAGGCAATATTTTCTAGCGCACTAATCATATTAGGAGATAAAACTTTCTTGCCAGATACTTCTTTTACAAAATCCATAATATCAGCATGTGATACGGTAATCTCACAAGGTTTGTAGTGTAAATCGTTAGATCGATATAGTTTAGAAATTAATTCTTTGTCGAGCTTCTTTCCTTCATCATTGCTAACAGGCCGTAGTACATTAAGTTCATTGTTAGCAAGAACAAATGCTAATCTTTCAAGTTTAACCTCAGCCTCAGTTGGTTTTTCACAATTTTTTGGGATAAATTTGAGTGGATTAACAGTTGCTGGAACTTGTTTATGCCCTTTGGGTTGTGCCTTAGGTTGGGCCTTTGCGAGTACTTTAGGCTGGGCCTTAGCGCGGGCTTTAGGTTGAGCCTTAGCAGGCGCTTTAGGCTGAGCCTTAGCAGGCGCCTTAGGTTGAGCCTTAGCAGGTACTTTAGCCTGGGCCTTAGTGGGCGCTTTAGGTTGAGCTTTTTTAGGTGATTTATTTGGTCCGTTATGCATAAAAAATACAACTTATAACTGATGTTGGTAAAAATAAGGTAGGTGCCAGGTTCACCTGGCACAGATAGATTACTTCTTCGCAGGTGGTTGGGCCTGATTTTTCTGTTGTTGTTCTGTCGTTACTTTTTGTATGAGTTCTAGAAATTTATCTTTGTTTTTATTCATCATTTCATGCATGTATACTATGGATTCTTGTGTAATCACAGGCATTTTAGATAGTGTCTTCTGACCAATCGGCGACTTATAAAACTTAATAAGTTCTTCGATTTCGGCTTCAGTAAAATTATCAGCCAACAATTTTGTAACAAATTTTGTATATTCATCTTTGTTAAGCATTTCATTAAATAGGTTATAAAGCTCTTCTTTATGATTCTCAAATTCTGGCATTTGTTTAGTTAATTGCTGAATACTGGCTTCAATTTGTTGGTCGAGCATTTGGTCCATTTTAACAAGATTAATTAGCTGCTTGGCTTTATCAACGCTCGCAGTATTGTCTTGTGCAAACAGAGCGCAAGTAAATAAACATAAAAATAATCCACTTAGGACAAAACTTTTTAACTTAAACATGACGGCTCCTGATAACTAAAAAAATTTAAAATATTATAAAGAAGGGCTGCCCTATGCTTCAAAGATAATCGTCTGTGAGAAAGCATGTTTTATCTGAAATATGTCATAAATTATTGTTGTGAAGCTACGCTTTTAACAAGAAAACGTAATCTGGGACAATGCTCAAAGGGTGGGGGTAGAGATAATTTTAAAAAAATACCTTATAGCTGTAATAGATATAATAAAAAAATACTCACAAAAAAGAGGGCGAGTGTCATTAACCCTATTTTTGTTTTAAAAAAAACATGAAATAAATAACCAATAGGATGTTTAAATATAAAACCTCTCATAATTTTTAAGCCAATCGGATTTGTTTTTCGCGTTTGATTCTCATCATGAATGCTTATGTTAGGGTTATAATTTGCATCAACTATTATGCCGCCGGAATTTGCAATAGGCTCGTGCAATGACTTGCACCGCACATGAAACTCAATTAGTTCTAATTCTAATAATTTAGCGGCTTTTATAAAAAGCGTGCTGTTTTCCGTGCTCATGATATTAGGGTTTAAAATCTTTCCGCTTTTGTCATTTTTTGAGTTTTTCTTTTTTACATTTATTTTGTTAGTGTTGTTAGCATTATCAATCACACTAATAATCTTATCTTTAAAAATAAGTATGTGATAGCTCTGAAGTTTTTCGTGATGTTCTTCAAGTAAAACGGCAGGGTGTGATTTAAATAATAATTCACATTGTGAATGTAGCATCATAACATCAGGAATGCTATCAGTCCCCTCGCCGCCATGCTCGGTCCACAATAACGGCTTTACCGCCAAGGGGAATTTCATTTCTTTTGTAACAGCGATTAATTTGTCTAAACTATATTCTTTGGCCTCCAACTTTTTAGCATTAGGAACTGGTATTTTGGCTTCATTTAATAATTGGTTCGTAAGGAATTTGTTTTTGATGATCAAGGTGCTTGTGCAATTATTCCATGGTGTGACTGAAGCATAAAAGTGATATTGTTGCTGCGCTAGGTTTAATACAAATCCCTGCGTAGGGTCATTCTCGGCGACGTTCATCAATAGTTTTTTAGCGCAATTAAAATAAGTTTGGGTGTTTTTATCCATAGAATAAATTCCAAAACACAAATAGGCATATGCTTAAGATTAAAAGTGTTGTAAAAGAAAAGATTAAAGCCAACTTTGGTGATTTAAATATCAAACCGAAAAGATAACTAAAAGGGTGTTTATAAATAAAATTACGCATAATAAGCAAAGAGGTTTTGTTTTTCGTATAGTCAGCCATATCTCGGTGAATAACAGTAATAGGATTATAATTAGCTTCGATTATAATACCGTTTTGATTTACGATAGGGTATTCTAGTGATTTGCAAACGATGTCAAAACCAACCAATTCTAGATTCAGTATCTTTGCCGCTTTAATAAATAAATTACGATTTTCTAAACACATATTGGCCGGTATTATTTTATAACTTCCCCCTCTTGATACATTACTAGTATAATTTATACTGACTTTCTTACCCTCAGGAGGGATGCTCTCTTTTGTATAGCGTTGGTTTTCTAAGCAAATACTGCTTTCAAAATCAAATATAATGGGTTTTAAAAAACGGCTTATTTCTTGTCGTTTAGCATTTTTAACGCCAACCAATTTCTCTATTGTATCTTTACCATTTCCTACAACAAAGGCAGGCGTGAGTTCAGCAACACCAATTATTTTGTTTTTAAAAACCAGTATACGATAATCAGTTAAATCACGGTGATATTCCTCTATTTGAAGAGAGTGATAGGTCTTAAACAAGGTTTGACATTGTTTGTGCAGTAAATCAATATTTGGAATACAACAAGTTACATCACTTCCTAGGGTCGTTCCGTGCAATGGTTTAACAACAAGCGGAAATTTCATGTTTTTGGTTTTTTCGAATAAAACATCAATGCTGTATTCTTTTGTTTCAATTAACTTGGCATTAGCAACCGGTATTTGAGCTTCATGTAGGATGCGATTAACTAAAAACTTGTTTGATGCAATCAAGCAGCTTGTGCTGTTATTCCAGGGCGTGGCACCATCAAAAAAATAATAATTGTGCTTACCTAACTTTAAAATAAAACCTTGTATTGTTTCATTTTCAACAACATCCATTCCCAAAGCTCTTGCACTTGCAAGATAGGTTCTTATATTGTAATCCATTTCAACACATTGCCTTTGAGCTTTGTTAGGTAAACCATAAATTAAAGACTGGTAAATTAGAGTATAGAGGGTGGGAATTATAAATGAGTAATATTCTCGTGCTACACTGTTTAAGGATATAGTGCAACAAAACCCTCAAGCCCGGTTGTTTGCGCGAGTTGATACATTAAGTTCATGTTTTGAATCGCCTGGCCTGCCGCGCCTTTAATCATATTGTCTATAACACTTAGTACGATTAAGCGTTGGGTTCGTTCATCAACATGAACACTGATGTCACAATAATTTGTTCCTCGTACATTTTTAACTTTGGCAGAGGACCCTAATTGGCATATTCTGATAAAAGGCTCGTTCTCATAAGTTCTTTTATACAGTGTATGAATTTCTTGTGCTGATTTAGGCTCTTTTAATTTAAAGCAAGCACTAACCAAGATCCCGCGAATGATAGGCACGACATGCAGTGTAAATTGTACCAAAATACGTTCATTTGCAATTAAACTTAACCCTTGCTCCACCTCAGGGGTATGTCGTTGTAGGCCCCCTAGGCGAATGGGTAAAATGTTTTCAGCGATTTCACTATAGAGTTTATAGATTTCTGGTTCGCGCCCTGCACCTGATGTGCCTACTTTGACATCATAAATACATTCATTTGGGTCGATAATTTTCTGTTTTAATGCGGGATAGGTTGCTAATAGCGCTGCCGTTGGATTACACCCTGGGTTTGCAATTAAATTGCATTTAGCAATGTTATCTTTATTGGTAATTTCCGGTAAGCCATAAACGGCTTTGTTTAATAATTCTAAGGGTGCACTTTCTAATTTGTACCATTGTTTATAGTCCGCTGGGTTTTTAAGCCTAAAATCGGGGCCTATATCAATGACTCTTTTACCTGCCCCAAGTAAGGGCGAGACAATTTTCTGGGCTTGGCCATGGGGTAGGGTAATGAAAATAAGATCACATTCTTGAATAAGGACCTCTAAATTTAATTCGTTAGCTTTGTGGAAAACCGTGCCATCTAAATGGGGGTAAATGGCAGCAACGTCTTCTCCGACATAATTTCTTGTCGTAACTTGAGTAACTTTTACCTGAGGGTGTTGATGAAGAATGCGGCAAAGTTCGATTCCGGCGTAGCCAGTGACACCAACAATGCCAGCTCGTATCATTTTATCCCCCCTTTGAGATCGATTCTATTTAAGTATAGCTGGGTCAGCTCCCTATGTTTAGTTCCTGAAAATTGGAGCTGATTTCACCTGATCCTTAACCCACCTTATTTATTTATTCGCAAATCATATCCCCCTTTTGATTTAGATTGG
>CAZHSJ010000171.1:0-5733 GCA_964535225.1 Uncultured Candidatus Berkiella sp.
GAAAAAATGGTTGGCATATTTTCATCGATGAGGAAAATACGAGGCCTTGGAATGTTAGCGCGCTCGGCCAGGTAAGCGACGGTGGCATATAACGCAGGCTTGTCGTCCTGACCTATTTCTTTTGCATGATAAAGCGATAAGATAAGTTTATCTGCATGCCAATAAGCCCCCCCTGATAAACCCACCGCGGCAACAAGCGCAACCAGGGCACCTGTTTGCCCCCCCATTGAATAGCCCATCCAAAGCAAAAAAGCGCTCAAAACGCCCATGAGTAGCAATATTTTTGTGCTATTGGATGATAACTTTTTCATATACTCGCCACCATAATGTTGGGCAACAGTATAACAAGAGCAAAAACCTATTCAAAGTTAAAGCAGAGGATAAGTAGGACTAATCTGATAAGGGGAGCCAATAAGAGGCTAGGGCACAATCTCGCAATAATAAATAGGGCCCTTACGCTCGTCCTGAGATTTGATAGCGCCTAATTTCACCTTTTTAAGAATGGCAAAATCCGTATTAGGGGGAAATGCACAAAAAAGATGCTTTGTTTCGTTTTTGTCTATAACTTCAACATCGACAAGAGTTTCATCGTAATACTTAAAGGACTTTACCTCATAAACCGTTTCAGCACACCCTGCCATGAGTGCGCTGATAGCGATGAATCCAAGATATACATACGCTTTCATTATTGATTTAGTTTTAACAATTCAGAGACCGTAACAAAACGATATCCGTCTTTTTGCAAATTCTCTATCAACATTTCCGTTGCTTTAACGGTATTGTCGCGACGATTACCCCCATCGTGCAAAGTAATAATTAAACCCGGTTTCATTTGCTGCATCACGTTGTTGTAAATTTGTTGCGCGGATATTTTTGTCCAATCCTGAGGTAAAAAGTTAAATAACACCATGCGCTTATCCAGCTGTTGTAGCGCTGTTTTTAAATTGGGCGAGGTAATACCAAAGGGCGCTCTAAAGGTTATCTCTCCTTTATAGCCCTGTTCTCTTAAAATGGCATCCACTTGTGCAATATCTTTTTTCATGGTTTCAACAGATTTATTCTTCATCTGGGTGTGTGACATGGTGTGGTTACCCAAATCATGCCCCTGGTCCATGATTTTTTTAATTAAGTCAGGGTACGCTTTCGCATTTCCCCCCAACACAAAAAAAGTGGCTTTAACATTATGTTTGTTTAACACGCTTAAAATTTGTTCAGTGTAAGGCTTATCTGGGCCATCATCGAAAGTTAAGGCAACGACTTTTTCCGAGGTTTTCACATGACGAATGGGTTCGCCATCACTTTGCGCTATTGCTAGCTGAGCAAATGCTAACAGCAATCCTAGGTTTGCTAATGTTGAAATCAGTTTCATGATGTTGCCTTAAGAATGAAGGTTCACAAACTGAATATCGAAAGTTTGAGGCTTTTCTTTAGTTTTACCCACAAAATAGGGGTGTATACTCATACAACGCGTTAAAAGAGAGGAGCGCCTAGCTTTTAAGACCCTATTCCCTTACACTACCTTGCATTAACATCACTATGCATTATGAAAAAAACAAGCATCCTTGATATTAACCAATGGCTACATTCACTCAACCAAGCAACCCAAGGTGAGCTTGACTGCCCCCCATTCCTTAAGCCTTACCATTTAGTGACCTTGGCCTTAATGTTAAAAAAAGATAATGCGAAATGGATTGAGCTATCCGCTGAAATAGAAAGCTACGCGCTGCGTATGGGATTATGGGATGCGCTTGGTATAACGCCACCCTATGAGCAATATGAGAATCCAACCCACAATAAATTTTTACCGGTAGCGCCCTTAAGCGATCCTAGCTGTATCATACAAACTGCCAAAAATTTAATTCAACTTGTGTACCAACAAAAATCGGCATTACAGTCTCTTGAAAGTGTTGAAATCATGTTGATGGAGCTTTTAGAAAATACCTACAAACACGCTCGTGTTGAGGATAAATTACATGGCCTTGTCTGCGCCCAAACTTGGCCAAAAGGGAATTTAGCCCAAATTGTGTTCGCTGATCCTGGTATTGGGATCCGTGATTCCTTATATGAAAATCAGCTACTGCGTGACAAACTGCGTGCCACCAATCCTTGTCAATTGGCCTGTGAGCTTGGGATCACCAGCAAACCAGAAGCGCATTCTGGTTATGGGTTAGCCCTTACCAAAGGATTAATGAAACAATCTCAAGGGCAAATGATAGTACTTTCCCATCATGATGGGTTCTGTATAACAGCACAAAAAGAAACCGCCTTTACCTCGGCCTTGTGGCAAGGAACTTTAATTATTCTCGAATGGCCCATCAACCATGTGCTTGATGTGGGCGCAGTTTATGCCAGCTGGCCTTTACCTGATGGGTTTGACATACATGACATTTGTTTGAAAAAAAAAGATTAAATGACCCTTTTTTTTTTGATTTAGCTTAGATTATGATATCGGCAATTTAGCAACGAACTCCAGATTGCTTATACCTATCAGGAAAATGTTCTTTCACTTAGCATCCATCTTAAAATCAGCCAACTGAATTAAACCAACACCCAAAGGGGGAAGTATGAGAAAAGTAATGATGAGTTTACTAATGTTATTTGCACCAGTTTGCTTTTGTGCGCCTCAAAGCGCACCCGCGCAGCAGTACAAACACCAAGTAAGACAAACGCAGCCACAAAAACAACAAACGGTAACAGCCAATCAAGCTAGTGCGGTTAATCAACCTAAAACTGTTGTTAAACAGATCCCTGCGCAACCCAAGAAAGTGATTGTTAAAACAACACGGATAGAAAAACCTAAAACAAAACATGTTATTAAACGTCGAATTGTTAAACGTCATCGCGCACCGGTTGTGGTAGAAGAGCATGTCTATGAACAACCAAGACAAGTGGTTGTGCGAAGAACGCCACAACAACGCACAGTTGTCGTAAGAAGACATCGCGCGCCAGCGCCCGCCCCACAAGGACAGCGTGTTGTTCGTCGTTACCGTTATGAAGAACCTCGTGTCATGGTACGCCCTGCCCCTGTGCAAATGTCTTTCGGTTACGTTTTTCGTTAAATCGAAAAAACAACTCCCTCAGCTTCGTCCGCTTGATTCGGATTGGTTTGAGGGGGTTTTTATAACCCATTGATTATATTAGAATAATTTACATATTACATTGTAGTATTTTAAACCTAACCTTAAAATGTTTCGCACTTTTTTAAAGTATGGTATAATTTACTACATGAGTAATAAAGTATTCCACAACCGCCGCCTTGAACCACTCATTCTGCAAGATCTTGAAGAAAAGATGGTGTTTGTCGCTGGACCAAGACAAAGCGGTAAAACCATGCTTTCAAAGCATATTCTCGCTAAAAAGCCAGGAGCTTATTACAATTGGGATAATGACTCTGACAGAAAAAAAATTCTGAATAATCAAGCAGATGAAAGTGCATCATTTTGGATTTTTGATGAATTGCATAAATTTCGCCGATGGCGAAATTGGCTAAAGGGATTATTTGATTTTCATAATGATCGCCACTCTATATTAGTTACAGGCAGTGCAAAACTTGACGTTTACCGTCGTGGTGGCGATTCGCTTCAAGGACGTTATTATTTTTATCGACTCCACCCCTTCACATTTTCTGAATACTTAAATCTACCTATAAGAGATTCGTACTTCGATGCCCCTGATATGCCTGCATTAGCACCAGAGCATGCCCAAGAAGCCCTATCACAACTCCTTACTCGTAGTGGATTCCCTGAGCCCCTCCTTTCAAAGTCAGAGCGTAATGCCGCTAGGTGGCGCTTAGCCTATAGTGCCCGCCTCGTAAGAGAAGACATACAAAGTGTAGAAGGCATACGTGATCTGGACAAATTGGAACTGCTATTTGATAGGCTAGAAGCCTGTGTGGGTTCAGTATTATCAATTAATAGCCTACGTGAAGATCTTGAAGTTTCTTTCCCCACCGTCAAAAATTGGATCCGTGTTTTAGAAGCATTTTATGCTTGTTATAGAATTGCGCCTTTTGGTGGAGCACGAATCAAAGCTGTTAAGAAAGAACAAAAACTCTATCTGTGGGACTACGCCCGTGTTGAAAATGAATCGGCCCGGTTTGAAAATTTGATAGCTTCACATCTATTAAGGTTTGTTCATTGGCTTGAAGATGTTGAGGGCGAAAAAATTGAATTAAGATATTTTAGAAATATCCGCGGTCAGGAAGTGGATTTTATTTTATTACGAAAAGGAAAGCCTTGGATGGCTGTAGAAGTGAAATTGGATGATAGACCGCTCGATCCGAGCCTCCGCTATTTCCTTGAGCGAGTATCCGTACCCTATGCATTTCAGGTGAGTTTGAATGGCAAATTGAATTACCGAATCCCAAATATTAATGGTTCTATCGTTCGTGTAATACCTGCAACGCTTTTTTTAGCAAATCTTCCCTAACCGCTCGTTAATCCTGATTGTCGTGTACTTACACCTGGGCAAATTAAGCGATAAAAGGCTTTTATTTTAAAAATAATTAAGTTATCATCTTGGCTTAATTGAAATCACTAGGATGAAGTCGTATGCCCGTGATGATGAAGAAACAACGAAGCTTTATGCCCTATTATGCGCACATATCACCAAGAGCGCTGCTCAAAGCCTTAATTGAAGCTATCCGAAAAGGGCATGCTTTGCATATTGAATATGCGTTGCGCAAAATTCTTCATTATTTTTCCTATTATAAAGTGCCTGATGTACTGTATGGTTGTGAGATCCCCCTTGAAATACGCTTAAAATGGCGAAAAGTGGCTGACGATGCCGAGTCTGCCAATGAAGTGTTTGAATATTTAATACGACAGGGCAAAGAAACAAGCAACTTAATGGATTTTGCGAACGAGCAAGGTCAAGAAACCCCGCTTGAAGTACGCAAGTTACGTCGCATGCAGGGAATTGATCCTGAATCAGATAATGAAGTGGCCGAATTCTTAATGCGCCATGCCCATTATATGCCGCAGGATTCACCACAATTGGCTATCAACCAACGTCTAAGGCCAGTACAAGGCGGGTAATTACACTAAAAGAGCGTAGCAAGATTTCGCTGAAATGGGCCAAGATAATCTATAGTAATATCATGTATTCCAAGCTATTACAGTGCCTGTATGCTTTATGCCTACTTCAAAAAAAATTAGCTTCGACATTGATGCAAAAACGTTGAAAAAACTCGACGAAGTTGCAAAAATTGCGCAAAGAACACGCTCTTACATCATCAAAGAGCTCCTTGATGATTTTCTAGAAGATTTAGCTGGATTTTACATCGCCACAGCGCGGTTAAAAAACACCCCCCAGAGCGAATATACACCCATTGGCAAAGCATGGGAATTAGTTCAGCAAAAACGCGACAATAACGGCAAAGGCGGAAAAAGGTAGTGCCATGTGGGAAATCGTGATTGCACCAGATGCCGTAAAAATCTTAAAAAAACTCCCCAGAGAAACGGCGAAATCCGTTTTTTTATTCCTAAATGATTATTTACCAAATGACTTAACGCCAAGCAAACTAGCCCAAGCGAAAATCAAATTAATTAAAGGTATTTACATTTTGCCTAAATACACGCCCAAAGGCATGGTACATTTGTTTGCGCAAATTGAATTTGAAACCCACCTTATCAAAGTACTCCATGTTATCTTTTTTAAAAAAGCGATGAGCAAAAAATCCAAGCGTATAAAAACTTGAGTTTCTAACAAACCTTGCTCACTTGGGTCTTATTC
>CAZHSJ010000172.1:0-5724 GCA_964535225.1 Uncultured Candidatus Berkiella sp.
TGGCAGCGCCTGCGATGCCTTTTTGAATATTATTATTTAATTTAGTGAATTCTTTAATGGGTTTTAATAGCGCAATCATCGCGGTCATCATCGCCGCAAAGGCGCCGGGTGTAATGGAGGTTTGCAAAGCATCTTGCGGGTTTCTGGTTGCAAGATAAATTGTCACGGCTAAGGCAATCGATCCAATAATTTGCACCATCGGCACACTGAAGGCTGAGGTGGCAATTAACTTCATTTCCTGACGACGATTTCGTTGCAGCACGCCTTCAAAGCGTTGTGTTTCAAAGGGTTGCCCGCCAAACGCTTTAATCACTTTTTGACCTTCAATTGCCTCTTCTGCCGCATGCGTCACACTGCCCATCGAGTCTTGAATTCGCGTGCTCACGCCACGTACGCGCTTACTCACCACCTGCATCACGCCGACCATAATAGGCACCGTCACAAAAAATAATAAGGTCAAACGCCAGCTAATAGACAACATCACGACGATAATACCAATGATGGTAAAAGTTTCTCGTACTAAGGTGGTGAGGGCATCAGAGCTTGCATTGGCAACTTGTTCAACGTTATAGGTGATTTTAGATAAAATTTCACCGCTGGTGGTACGGTCATAATAAGAGGTTGGTAACTTTAATAAATGGTTAAACATTTCTTTGCGAAAATTCATTACCACATTGCGGCCAACCCACCCCATGAAAAAGGTAGATAAAAAAGTAGCAATACCTCTTATCACAAATATGCCTACAATCACAAAAGGGATCCATTGAATAAATGTCTTATTGTGATTAACAAAACCTTCGTTCAATAATGGCTCTAGCAGTTTTATCATGCCTGCATCAACGCCACCGTATAAAATATTACCCAAAATGGCCAGCACAAAAGCATAGCGATAAGGCCACACATAAGTTAATAAGCGTCGGTAAACCGCTTTGGCGGATTGTGTCATGTGAGCAAAACCTATTTTAAAACATGAATTATTTTTGCGCGATGATCTGTACTTTGCTTACCCCTAACTGCGAGGCAATTTCTAACACAGACACCACCGCTTGGTGTGGGGCTTTTTTATCTCCTGCGACTACAATAGCGAGCGATTTATTTTGTTCCAATTTCGCAGCAACAATGCGTTTTAGCTTAGCAGGTTCATTACTTTGAAGCGGCGAGCCATTTATGTAGTAGGCTCCTTGAGCATCCACCCCAATCTCAAGGATATTTCCTTCTTTCGTGAATTGTTGCACTTGCGCCTTAGGTAACTGTACGCCTAGTTGGGTAGCCCCCTTAAAAAGACTGGCGGAGACCACAAAAAAAAGGAGCAGCATAAACACAACATCAATAAAGGGGGTCAAATCTATCCCCACTTCTTCCTGACGTTTTTCACGAAATTGCATGATAATATACCATAAGTTTATTTTCTAATATCAATTAGCTTTCTGCCCTGTCTAAGCGACGAACCGTCATCGTTGGGCCCAGTGCCTTTAAGCCGTCGATTAATTTTTGCGCCTCTTTTTCTAGTTTGGCAGCATACTCATCTATTCTTCGCTTAAAATAGCGGTGAAACATTAAACTCGGGATGGCAATAAAGAGGCCAAAAGCCGTAGTTAACAAGGCTTGCGCAATTCCCCCGGCCAATGCTTCGGGATCAGGATGCCCTCCCAACACGGCAAATATTTGAATCATCCCCAACACCGTTCCTAATAAACCAAGTAAGGGGGCCGCAGAGGCAATGGTTCCCAGTGTGTTTAGGTATTTTTCCAACTCAACAATAACCTGCCGACCTTGATCTTCCATACGTGAACGCATAGCGCTGATCCCTTGCTCACTATGCTGTAGACCTTTAGACAAAATATGCCCTAATGGGCTTTGGGATGCTAAATCACTTAATCTTATGGGTTTGCTCTCACGAGTAGAGAGATTACGTAGAATAGTCTGAACTAAATCAGGGGGAATAATTTTAGGCTCCCTTAAAACCCAAAAACGCTCAGCGATAATGGCTAAAGCAATAATAGAACAGCCTAAAAGAGGAAACATTAACCAGCCTCCTGCCAGTAGTATGTCGATCACCTTAATTCTCCACTGCATAGTGCCAATACCGACGAGTCTTTTCTCGCCACCCTAATGGCGGTGCCAAGATGGCGTTATGATCTAACCTAAATGATAACGCCCCTGTTTGCGATACAAGCAGGTTTATTGCACCAACCTCTTCATAGCGTTTTAACACTGCTTGCTTAGGAAATCCATATCGATTTGCTACTCCCACAGGAAATAACGCATATTTTGGACGTACAGCTTGAATAAATTCCTGCGAGGAAGAAGTCAAACTTCCATGATGAGGCACAACCACTATCGTGCTTTGTAAGTTTTGCGCACTTGCTACTAATGCTTTTTCCGCCCCGACTTCAATATCTCCCGTTAACAACAATGTGTGATGCGCTGTTTCAACTTTCAATACGCAAGAACGATTATTTCTATTTTTTATGTTTTGCACCAAATTGGGACCAAGCATTTTAAAACGCACGCCATCCCACTCCCAACTTTCCCCCGCTTGGCACGTCCTTGCTGCTTTGTTTAAGCGCGAAGGCTCACTGGTGATAATGTCTCCCAATTTACCTTGCTCAAAAGCATCCAAACCCGCACGATGATCTAAATCACCATGACTGATAATCACTTTATCAAATGATTTAATGCGATGAGATCGCATAAAAGGTTTAATTATTTTTGTCCCCGCATTACTCATCTGTCCATATTGCGGACCTGCATCATAAAGCAAGGTATGATGTTGGGTTTGAATCACACTGCTTAATCCCTGCCCTACATCCAACAAAGTAAAAAAGCATTCGCCCCATTTGGGACGCTCACCTTGATAAAGGAAAAGAGGTAAAAAGCCAAAAATAGCCCAATTTTTTCCCGGGATCCCACGGGGCGCAAGGAGAAACAAGGCAGCCAGCAGTGCCAAAAAAAGATAGCCTAAGGGAACATAGCCCACCTCACCCTCAATGGGAAGATTGCTAAGCTGCTCTAATACCCAACCCACAACTTCTAAAGCGGTATGCGCGATATTTAACACCCATTTTGCCAAGGTAAAATTAAGACAACTTAACATTAGCCCCACTAAGCAGCATGGAACGATAAACAAATCTATGACGGGAAGCACCAACATATTCGCAATCGGTGAGATCCAAGAAACGGATTGAAAAAAATAAACGCTAAAGGGGATAAGGCCTACAAACACAATCCATTGGGGCATTATCCAGCGATGCCACTTTTGTATTATATGCGTACCACCATAAATCAAGGCTGACACGCAAAGAAAGGAAAGCCAAAATCCAACCGAAAGCGGTGCCAAGGGATCGACAAGCAAAATGCCAATGCAGGCTAACGCTAAAGAATGGCCATTAAATAACTGTTGCCTTTTAAATATGGCTATAATAGAAATCACTATCATGACCAGCGCACGCTGCGTGGGAATAGAAAATCCTGCAATAGCGGAATATACCAAGGCGCCGATTAAAGCAAAAATACCTCCATAACATTTTGCTGGCATCCAGGCGGTTAAACGGGTAAATCGTCGTGCTAATAAAGTCACCCACCCCCCACAGAGGAGGGCAACCACACTAATGTGAAGCCCCGAAATGGCAATCGCATGCATCGTGCCTGTTCTTTCAAAGATCTGCCACTGGTGTGTGCTGATCTCATGATATACCCCTATGGTCGTCGCTTGGATAACACCAAGATAAGGTTTATCTTTAAGCAAAAATGCTAAATTATCATTTAAGTGCTGACGAAGCCGATTTAAGGAGAATGATTGGCTTCGTGTGACATGCTCTATTGTCACAAGTTTCCCAGTTGCACAAATACCTTCTAGAAATAAGGCTTTTTCTTCATCTCGCGTGCCCGGATTAGCAAAGTGCCACCTCGGCTTTAAAACAACGTTGCCACAAAAAGTATCCCCATCCTCGATAGTGAATCGTGGATTTGGCCAATATAGTCTGATGTTGGCAACGCTAGAAAGGCGTTGATGTTGGTATGAAATTAATTGTGCATCAAAACGTAATGCTTTATTGTGCGTCTGGGTAATGCCTTTTACTTTGGCACAAATAGAAATAACCCGCCCAGTATCCTCGCTGGGAAATCTCCATTGTAATTTTTGCGACGCACAAATATAGGCCCACCCTATACCAATACAACTACAAAGCAAAAAAACAGCTATGCTTTTAACAACTTGGTAGTGAATAAACCGTAGCAAAAGCGCAGTTACTAACAAACATAGCAGAGCACAGCTAAAGGGCACTGGCTGTGGTAAAGTGGGAAACAAAGTTAACAACACACAACCGGTTAATAACCCAAAAGCAACAACCATGAGCATAAATCCACTCCTAACAAACATCCATTACAAAACCCTGGTGCTTGTTTGGGTGGGGCGCTAGATAGCTATGGCTAAAAAATATATAAAACGGCTAATTCAAAAATACATTCCTGACGTTAAAGCCATTAAAGATAAAGAGCTTAAAATGTTAGGAAAGTTTATCCACGATCCTAATCTCTGGCATCTTAACCGTCATTCTGTAGCAACTGCCTTTAGCGTGGGACTTTTTGCCGCGATTATCCCCGTTCCCTTCCAAATGTTGCTAGCGGCAGTGCTTGCCATTATTTTTAGAGGGAACGTTCTGATTGCGGCGGCATTAGCTTGGGTGTCTAATCCTATCACAACGCCCCCTTTATTGTATCTAGAATATAAAATTGGCACATTTATTCTTGGGATTAAACCCAAACCTTTTCATTTTGAACTCACCTGGGAGTGGCTAATAGAAGAATTTTACACTTTCGGGGCCCCCATTCTCGTGGGGAGTTTAGTTGCTGCTATTGTTGCTGCCATTTTAGGGTATATGATCATCCGTATTATTTGGCGCATTTCTGTGATAAGCGCCTGGAAAAAACGCCTACGACGTATCAAGGCACGCAAAAAACTCATCAAACGAAAGCGTAAAACAAAGAAAAAAAAGAAAACACAGCAATAAACTAACTTAACCTATGAATAAAAAATTTTCGGACTATCTGCCTTCCAAAAAAACCATTCATGACAATCGTTATTTAAAACCTTTCCGGCATCTTTTGTTCGCCCCCAACTTATGGCACCTCAACCGCCGCTCTGTGGCAAGTGCTGTGAGTATTGGTTTATTTGTCTGTTTTATGCCTGTGCCAGGTCATATGATTATTGCCTCCTTCATGGCTATCATTGTTCAGGCTAACCTACCGCTAAGCATTGGTTTGGTATGGATAAACAATCCCTTTACCATTGCGCCAATGTTTATTTTTGCTTATGAATTAGGCGCACATCTTTTGCATATCCCTCCGGAAAAGTTCCACCTAGAAATGTCAACGCACTGGTTAGCGCATGAGTTTGTGCACTATTACGATCCCTTGCTGCTTGGGTGCATGATTTGCGGAAGTGTTCTTGCGCTTTTTGGTAATGTCCTGGTGAGGCTATATTGGCGCTATCGTCTGGTTGCTGCCTGGAAAAGGCGGGCATTTAAGCGCCAATTAACCGCTAAGCACAAAGGTAAATAACTTTGGGGATTCTTATCCACCCCGATGGCAATAACCATTTGATTATCCAAAGAATTTTGAAATATAGGGGTATGGATCAGAATTATTGTAGGGGCGGACCTCTGTGTCTGAAGGCTCCCCTCATATTTTAAAAAAATTATTCTAAAATTCATGAGGTTAGAA
>CAZHSJ010000173.1:0-5713 GCA_964535225.1 Uncultured Candidatus Berkiella sp.
AATCTGCCAAGATACGGTCTCAAATTTACTTCTAAAAAGATTTCAAATAAAACCTATTTTGTTAGTGATGATGATCAAACAACTTGCTTGCTCAAAACAAATTCCTTTGTAATTGACGGCTTAAAGTGTGCATTAGTTTTTGCAAATATCCCTCAAAACAATGAACCCCAAAAGGTAGTTAAAACCCTAGTTGCTAAGCAAGATAAAAAGAAACAATGTTATGCAACTTATTATCATGCTGGTTTAGAATGTGAACCGGCCAGCGCAGCAGATGCATATCATTTATCTTTGTTAAACTTGTCTTTCGGCGACACCCAGAAGGGATACCAGATCCTATCTCAACATATTCATAGGTTTTTAGGTTCATCAACGGAGCTTGACAGTTTATTAGCAATCGCCTCAATTGGGCAATCTAAAGAGAAAAAAGCGGTTGATTTAGGAAGCCTTAATAGGCAAGGAGCAAAAATACTTGCATGCTATATAATTGTTCAATGTTTGAATCAAGGTCATACGATTGAAGGCCTTAACATTCAAGAGTTTAAGCAACTTGCCTTAAACAACATCAAAGAATATTTGGTTCTTAAAAACTACTTGCCTAAATCAATGCGTTTGAAGCAACGCCAAGAGTTAGCCCTTATTGACTTTGTTAAGCAAGATCAACCTCATTTTTATCTTGATATTCAACATAAAAGAAAAGAACTTAAGCGTTTATTAAAAGAATATCAAAACTTAGTGAAGCTCAATGCTCAACAATCCCCACAAGTCAATGAACGGCTCAAGAAATTAAAAGATCAATTGTTAACTGAATACAGTTTTGTTCCTAAAGTGGAGCAATTATCAACGCATAAATATGATTTGACCAATCGCTTAACAATAGAAAAAACTGATATATCAAAAAAAGCAAATGCTGAGTTACCTAAAATCTCAATGAATGACTTATCTTTAGCAACCAGTGGCGAAACAGTGAAAGGTAATATCATTAATTTATTTAAAGAAGCTGCCGAAGATCCCATAAAGGAAACTAAGCTAAAGCACTTTCTCGATAGCAAGCTAATTTCTTTAGTCTATCAATCAGGTGAAAACAAAAGAAAAGATGTCGCCTTGGAACTCACTAAGGAACAACTGACAGAATTAAATATACCTGATTTTATTAAATCACGTATTAAAAATGTAAATGGCATTAAAGTGCCACCAAGCGCTTTGTCACTACCACAAGAGGTGCAATATTATGCGCTGTTAAAAGCGATGTTAGCAGATAAGCTCAAAGTAGAGGAAACGTTACGCCAATTCGATAATCGTGAAGCGGACAATTATTTTGTTTCGCTGACAAACAGTTCTGGTCATTTTTTTAATACGACAGATGTAATAGAAGGAATTAGTTTTGTTTTATCAGGCCAATCGATTCAGTTTGATATTCCAACTATAAAGCAAAAAGAGGGGAAAGCAGCCTCTGTTCGCTTCGTCTCAAATATTAATGAAATTGATTACTTTAAAGAAAAAATATCTGGTGAAACAAGTTTAACTACCCTTGATTCGATATTAGAACAACTAGGTTTGAAAAATCTTTTAACTTCTAAAGATGCAATCAAACATGATCATGTTAACAACATCTTTTCAGGCGATCCTAATAACACTGAAGATTTTTATCAGAGTTTAATCAAGGAATCTAATCAAGATTACGTTAAAGGAACTCAAGATACAGACAAACAAAGAACCATTCAAGAGCAGTGGCTTAAAGCTTTGGATGATAAGAACTTGCGTAAAAATTTGAAGCCATCAATTGAAAAAACGCTTAGCACACATCAACAGAAGTTTGAAGACTTAAATCACCAAATCCTTACCTTGTTAAATAAAGGTCCGAGTGATGAAAGAGCACAGCTAGAATGGAAAATTTCCTTACATGCTAAAACACGTAAGGAATTTACGCTTGAAGACGCCTTTATATTTTTCTCAAATCGTTCTTTAACTGAGCTTAAGAAAAAGTGCCATCTTGATGCAAAAGATGCCAAAGAACTACTTGAGTTAACAGCCAAATATCTTATCGAAGGGACTCAACAACAGCAATATCGTAGAATATTAGCGTTGTTAACAAAACTAGATGAGAATAACAACGAGGAAAATAAACGTTCACTGCTAAACCAATTAGGAATGCAATTAACACTTGTGCGTGGTTATGATATCAATAAACATCCAGATGTATTGTTATTTGAATTTTTAGAGGATAAGTTAGTCTACCCTAATCAAATTAGCATGCTCGAAAAACTGCTCAAACAAAAGGGAGATGGCAGTTATGAAAGTGTTGTTATTCAAATGATTATGGGTGGCGGTAAATCAAAGATATTGATGCCATTACTAGCTAAATTACGTGCAAATGGAACCAACTTGGTTGTCGTAGAGGTTCCTGAGGCGCTATTAGAAACAAATTTCTACGATTTGCATGCGGTTTCTAAGAAACTAAACCAAAACAGTCATTTGTTTAAGTTTGATCGTAATGTTGAAGCAGATTCATCTTATTACTATCGTATGCGACAGCACTTTAACTCCGTGATGGTTAACAAAGAGTACATTGTTACTACCCGTGAAAGTATACAATCCCTTGAGCTGAAATATATTGAGGTTCTTACAAACCCAATCGAAGATCTTGTTGAGTGGGAAAAGCAGATCACCTATCTTGATGATATTATCAATTTGATTAAAAATCAGGGCGATGCGATTATCGATGAAATTGATCTTAACCTTAGAACCAGAGATCAGCTCATCTATACTGTCGGTGATGGCAAACAATCCCCCCAATTTATTATTGAAGCGATTGTTGGGTTGTACCAATCATTTGCCCATGTAAATCACAAATTTAAGGGCGTTAATGTTAAGCTTCATGATGTATTGACGATGAAAGCGGGTAAGCCCTGTGAAGAAGATTTACACTTGTTGGTTGATGAGCTTAAAACATATTTGTTAAAGGGTGAGCAATCTCCTATCAAAAACATAGTAGAAAAGCTAAAAGCTAATGAGTTAAAAGATGTTAAAAACTTTTTAAGTAATAACTTCGAAACTGTTCCAGAATGTATTAAGGCAATGTCTTTAAAAGACAAATCCATTTTAGCTGTATATAAGGAACATTTAAATCGCTTATTGCCGCTTTCATTAACAAGAAAACTCAATGAGAATTTTGGATTAACGAAAGATAAACATAAGCAAGGTATTCAAAGAGAAATTGCAATACCTTATTTATGCAGTGATAAACCAAATGAATCTGCTAAATTTCAAGATCATTTATTGACGATAAATTACACGATTCAGACACATTTGGCACAAAGCTTGTCAAGCAACATTATGAAAATAATGCTTACAGAGTTTAAGTCAAGTTATATGGCAGAACTTTCTTTAAACACCTATGCAAAACAACCAACACATCAGGTTGAAACTACTGCGAGGGAGATCTTTGGTGGTAATGTTGATCTTGCATCGCTTGATATTAATGATCAACAAAAGATAAATACTATCTATGAACAGTTTAAAGATGATATTCGTGTTAAAGAATATTGCTTAAAAGCACATATTTTACCTAAAATTCTTTCAAATCCATTAAGGTTATGTGCAACGGATCAAAACCATGTGTCATGCTACCGTAGTGTGGTTGGATTTACTGGAACAGATTACAATTATCGTTGTTTTCATGACAGTATTGTGAGAGATAATAAGGATAGCTTTGGTACTGATGGGCAAACCATTTCTCACCTTATTAGAAACGAAAGACCAACGCATATATTAGAAAAAGACGATTCCAATACTATATTTAGTATTTTGGAAAATCATGAGTCGCTTAATAATGTTCGTGCAATTAAAGATGCGGGCGGCGTATTTAAAGGTGTTTCCAATCGTGAAGTTGCTAATCATCTGGCAAGGTTTTATCACAATCGTGCTCATACAGACATTAAGCACATATTGTATTTTAACAGTGACAACTTGTTATGTGCACTTAAAGTCGGTGATAAACCCGAGCATGAAGAACCGCTTGTTTTAGGTTCAAGTGATAACATTGAAGGAAAATTAGGTTGTAATAGCAGCCAACGCTTTACTTATTATGATCAATACCATACAACCGGGACAGATATTTCACAGGCCCCTCATACAATTGGTATAACCACTGTTAGCGAAAAGTCGATGTTAAGAGACATTTTGCAAGCGGTAATGCGATTAAGAGATCTGAAAGGCACGCATCGTATTGAGTTCGCTGTTATGCGATCATTAGTCAATGAATATCCTACAATTAAAAAATGGGATGTTAAAACAATTTTGAATGTTTGTTTAAGATATCAGGCGAAAACGTTAATGCAAGAGCATTTGTCTGCTGCATTCAATAAAATTCATAATGTGGTTCGTGACGATATCATGAGTCAAATACGACTTAGCACCACTGTTATGGAAAAAGCAATTTTATCTGATGCTTACAAACACTTGTTGTATCAGTTTGAAAATGTTTCCTATTTTGAAAAATATGGCGTTGCTGAAAACATGATTGAAACAGAGGCGCTGTTAAAGATTGCGATGGACAATGCTATTTCACAATGGACAACATGTTTACATAATGCCCAAAGAAAGGTCGATAACAAGATCCTTACTCATATCAATGAAGAAATGAATAAGATCATTACAAAGTCTGTGAAAATATGTGCTAAAAAACAATTGACGCCGCTCACAAATAATAGTGAAAACCAGGTCATTGCTCAAATGGAAGTTCAGAACCAAAATCTGAATGAGGTTGAAACGCAATCTCAGGTAAAAGTAGCCAATCACACTGAAAAAAGTTACAAGTCTTGGAAAGGAGTCGACTTGGCAACTTACGTGCCTGGCAAAACAATATCGTTGATGAGTTTTGAGCAAATTGCAAAAGCGCATGGGGTTTCAAGAGATTGGAAATTTGATGCAAATCTTCATGCTAGTGAAAACTATTACGATACCTGTAACGCAACATTTTCTGACAAATTGAACAAGTTTAAAAAACCCTTGTTTTATGTTATGAACGTTCAGGTGGGTAAACAAGTTAATAAAATTTTGATTACTCAACGCGAAGCAATGGAGTTGCGTGATAAATTAGAGAAAACTAAATTACCTCAGGGGCGTCATATTTGGGTCGAGACACCAAGTGGTATTCCCTATGCTGGAACTAGCCCTGCACAAAGAGATAAGGATCCTCAAGAGCAAAGACTCATGGAGCAAATCCAGTTCCTTAATGCAGATGTTATCTATTTTGCTGCAAACTATGGTTCATTGACTTGGTTCAAAGAAAATGCGGATCAAAAGTTTGCCTATTTGCAAAATGATTTGCTCTCCTTGCATCCAAGTAAGGGTGCATCGATGCCTTTATTGAAAGAAATTTTGCTTCGAGACGGTAAGCTTAAATTGGATGCCCAGGAAAAGGATAATACCTTCTTAACTGATAAATCATGGCAGCGTTTGCATGATGCTTATTTGTATCCGCAAGATGATAAGCATCCTTTGCACACGAAAGAAGAGTATACGCGTTTACAAGAATATGCTCGGCATCGTGGTAAAGTAAGCTTTTTCACAGTAAGCAATATGCTGCAGTATAAGAAAGCGATCACGTCGTGGTGTAGTCGTGCTTGGAAAGGAGCCCTAAGAGAGGGAACAAATTTAGTTTTGCAATATGCAACGCCTCGCAACAAAGATTACCTTGTTTCCAAAGCTAAGC
>CAZHSJ010000174.1:0-5699 GCA_964535225.1 Uncultured Candidatus Berkiella sp.
AATACAAAAGTGTAACCTATGTCTTCGGAATATTGTGTTAACTATCTCTCAGGAAAGACATTTGTTGTTCGTCTTTTGCGAAGTTACAAAATCTAGTATCCGTCGAAGCTTTTGAGCGAAGGCGGATAAAAGACGCTTTTTATCAATAGCCAATATAGAGCCACATTTATACCATCCTAGCTTCAGCCTTATTAATAAATTAGTCTGAAGTAGGTCGGGCAAAGTCTTCGTGCCCGACATCTTAATAAAAAACGCAACTGCTCATACCGGCTACTTGCCGCGACTTGTTAGCGGCACCAGAAAGTATTACGCTGGATACCGCGCATAAAGCGCGGTAAGTAGGCATCAACGTGTCAGTAGTAACAAAAAAAACTATCATATAGAAAATTTAATATCTTAAGATGTCGGGCACGAAGACTTTGCCCGACCTACTTCTGATCGCACAATCGTAAAATATTTTTTTCGGTAAAAATAAAGTGGATTTTCAGAAAAATATAACATAGATTTAATCCGACGTTTCAAATCGTCGGCTTTTTGACTTCAGACTGACACAGTTCAAAAAACACTCTCACAAAAAAATAAAGCCTTAATTCCTTAATTCAGATAGGGGAATGTGCTCTTTATTTTCGGGAGCTTACTTTTTCTTGAACCACCCAAGCATTTTATTATCTTTAACTTCAGCTTGAGCTTGAGCTTGAGCTTTAATATCTTCTTTAACACCCCCTTTTATATCTTCATTATAATTGCGTTTTACATTCGGACCTACTTTTGCATCTATTAACTGCTGGGGGGTATAACTTCCTTTTTTATCAACATGAACAGGATTTACTTTTTCTGGTACTACATTCTGCGCTACTTTTGCATTTATTAACTGCTCAAAGGGGGATGGCGCTCCTATATCAACCTTATCAACATCTTTAACGATTAAATTATGAAGAGGGAAAAACCCTGCTTTATGAAATACCTGTAAACCTTCATGGGCCCTCCCCTTATCAAATGAAAGTGGGGCTTCCATGAAAGCTTTATTCGACGTCGTGATTCTATTTTCTACAAGATTATAATATTTTGAAGCCGCCGACTTAAGCTTATTAATTCTAGCATGCTCATCTTGAATTTTATTAGGATCTTGCTCTGTTTTCATTCTTTGAGAACGATTCTTAGCAATTTCAAGCGCTAAATTAACATACACCGCTAGCATTTCAGGGTTATCTTTAACTCTCTCCATTTCAGTTATAATTCTATTTACCTCCATTTCACGACAATGCTTGGTAAAATGTTTATAAGCTTTACGATTCTCGGGATCCCTTGCATACTCTTGGATGGCTCTATCGTTTAGTTTCCCCTCTTTTTGCAACTTAACGAGGCCTAGCATCGCTTCAACCGAAGCCATTCTATTAGCGTAACTACAATTGCCAAATTTTTGAGGTTTTGAGGGAAAGGTAGCGAGAGGTGGTTTATCACCCGTTATCGCTTTTATGGTATTTAAAGTTACGTTAGGATCAGCGGAATGGCTTTCTAGATTTTTTAATTGTTCATGTGTTATCCTTGACGGATCGATTTTATATACTTTTGTACAATCTTTGTTATCACCGAATTGCCCTCTATTACAGACAATCATATATTCGCCATAAAAAGTGATGCCAATGGCGTGACTACCGGCTGGAGAATTTTCATTTCCCCATCCTGAATTACCAAGATGTACAAGTTCCGGTGGATTCTTCGGGATCTTTTGAATTTTTGCTAAAGCTTTTGCAGATCTTTCGTCAACATTATTAAAAAAGTTGCTTCGTGCAGTTACAAATGCTTGCCTAACTTCTTTCCATGCCTCGCTTGCAGCAGGTGGGACATACTCCTTGAAGCCATCTAATAAATAACTCATAGATACCGCAGCGGAATTGCCTTCGGTTTTAGCCTTTTGAGTTTTTAATAAATCCTGAGCATTTTCAGCTTTTAATTTAAAATTATAAGTATTATCTACTTCATGCTTAAAGCCAAGTTCGCCCTCCAACCCTAAAATATGGCCCGCCCTTTTCGCTTCGTCTTCAAATAGGTTTTTTAATTTTTCACCCGCTACTGGTTTATAGTTGCCACCGCCCTTCATATAAAATCTCCAATACGAAGCATAACGTTATTAGATTAGATCACAATTCTTCGACTTATGTGAGTTGGGAAAAGTTCAATAGGTGCAGTTACTCTGTAGCAGCAAAGTATTATGTCCGGTTTTGAGCAAAGCTCAAAATGTCCTATGAATTTAGACACTTAGGGCTATACGTAAAAGCAAGTAGGTTGGACCGAGGCACAAAATTTATAATATAAAACCATCAATGAATATGAAATGCGTAGGTAATATGATGAGATTTTGTGCTGGGCCGTTGGCCCAGCCTACGCTTGCTTGTGGACCCTCTGCTGATGCCGGTGTTACATTGTGTTGCTGCTCACTGGCACATGTTTTGTATACAGAAAGTTCAGCGGGATGCTTTAGCCCCCCATAGAGAGGCCCCCCTTAGGAGGACTTGGTTTTATACGATTTAACCCCTCAGACAAGAAGCTATGGATTTCTTCATTTTTTGTTTTACTCACTATCGTTTCCAGCTGGCCTGTTATCTGAGCGCCTAGTTCAGAGCGCTGTGATTCGACTTTCTTTAGCGTTGTTTCATCTTGTTGTAAAGTTCTGGACATACGAAGAGCATCAGCTAAGACCTCCAACTTACCCTTTAATTCTGATTGCTCTTTTGCACCGGGTGACATTTCATGAAAATCTCGTTGCAATTTTTTCATAATATCTTTATTTGCCTCGAGCATAGCCTGAAAATTTTCTCTTTCCTCTAGCTTTGCTTTAACTTTTTGCGGAGAGTACTTTTGTGCTAATTCACTCTCATTTTTCGCAATCACTCCTTTCATTTTATCAACAACCTCACCAGCATTACCTGCTTTTTCAAAGTAGGCCATTTCATTTTTCAGGCGAGTAATATTATCTATTAGCCTTTGCCGATCTGAAAAATAAGCATCTATATTTTCAATGTTTTCTAAAACCTGTTTGTTGTTTTTTACCAGTTTAATATATTCTGGCATATCCTGATATTGCTCTCCTTGTGCAATGTTCCCTGCATTTTTGTTTTCCTTTTCTTTTTTAGCCAGTTCAGATAATCTATTGTTAATCAGCCTAATTTCCGATTCAATTCTATCCACACCCTTTAATTTTGGATCGCTTAGTTTTAAGTTGTCAACCACATCTTCAATGGTCTTTTGCTTTGTCTGGATATTTTTTTTAAGTTGAAGAACAGCGCTATCTTTTTCAGCCAAACTCATAACCAGGGGATTTAGTTGAGTTAATTGATCTATGGCTACTTGAAAGTGATCAACAACATCATTATTTTTGGCTACCACTAATCTTTTGAGTTTATTTAAGGCAGCATTTCGGTTATTCGAAATCTCGCTTTGTTTTGATTGCAAGATGCTCGTCATTTGCTCAATATTTTCTTTCACTGAGCTAGGCGCTGACATATGCTTTAAATCATCAGTTAAACTAGGTCCTCTTGCCGCCATGATAAGCCCCTATACCAGAATGGATAGCCTTATATAAATAAGTTAACACATAGGCTGGGAAATCGTATAGATTAATGAGGATCTACACACTCATTTGATTGTGAATAGGGCTTTGCTAAATCGTATAAATGTACAATAATGGAGTGTAATATAAAAAGTATGTATATGCACCGTTTAGAGGATTATTGTGACTGCAAAAAATAGTAGACTATTAAATGAAATGGATACAAGAATTTACAAGTTCATTAAAGACGATGGAATTTTAGAAACAGAAGATCGTGAAACACAAAAATATAAAGCGCAGCGGATCCTTGATTTAGCAGAACAGCTCGAAGTAAGTGGTTTACTGCTTCAAGAACATGTCGATAATCTGAAAGCGTTGCTTAAGAATGTTATCAGATTGTTCCCACTTGGCGAGCCGGATTTTGAAAGCACACTGAAAATAACAAAATTATTTAAGCAGATCCGTGCTTGCGTTAAGGGCATGAAGTTAAACCATGAGCTCAATCAAAATGATTCTGAACTTGATATTCCAGAGTATGTCTATGAAGCATTTGAACCATTTGTTGATCCGGATACAGGTGAATGTGAATATCCCACAGACACTGAATTTGAAAGCCAAGTTTTATGGCGATATCAATCTAAAGCTACTCGGCCATTAGCATCAGCGCAAGTGAATGTCGATGTTTCTGGGCTCATAGGAAAGATGGACGCTATTTGCTTACAATTAAACCAAGAATTTCAAGTAAATTTAGGTGATGACATGACCGGGATGGCCAATCCTAGCTCAGCCATGCAGGCGGAGCTGAGCGCTATGATTGACGCAACACGATTTTACTTTGAGCCTTCTCATCTTAGAGAAACAACTGAAATTGCGAAAGTTGCGCAAGCTTTTTATCTTAAAGAATCGGTAAAAACGGATCTTTGTGCAGGCTCATTAATTGTTGCCGCATGTGAAGCTTTGCGAACCGTTCATTTGCTTAAAGAGCAGCCAGTAGCGCACGAAGCAAAGCTTTCCTGGCAAGGTGTACCATTAAGTTTGCAACGAAAACCGACACCAAATAATCCAGGGAATTTGTTAATCAGGAATTTGGGTAGTTATGGTCATCGTATAGAAGGTAAAAAGTCCAAATGGAATGTACTAGACGATTTTACCAATATAGAAGTTTTTAGTGGCACAGATTTGCTTAAAAAAGTGATTGCCGCATATGGATCTAAACCCGGTAAAATTACTTGTAAAATGCTCAAATTACCTGAAAATGCTAAAGGTCGTGATTTACTGAAAAAATTACAACAAAACCTGTTTTTAATATTTTGTGCTGAAATTTTTCGTTATTTCCCAATTGAAGAAATCACTGTCAATAAGGTAAAGGAAATTCCTTTTGCTGTTGCATTAAGTATGGGTTTAGAGCTTCTTTACACAGGTGAGATTGAACTGGCCGATTTGTTTGATGCCGATGCCTCTTTAGGCTTACCAACAGGCTCTAAAATACTTGATAACCCCGCAGCCATTAATGCCAAATTAAGGAATATTATTGATAAATATCAAACTTTCTTGCAAGAAAGCTTTTCTAGCGTTCAGCAATTTAAAGAGCAGTTTCCTAACGGCATGGTGGTGCGAACGACGAATAGTCATGTGCATCAGCTGGAAGATTCATTTGGCAAGCATCTAAAATTTAAATAATAGAAGCTGATATATACGAAAATTAAAGCAAGCGTAGGCTGGGCCAACGGCCCAGCACAAAATCTCATCATATTACCTGCGCATTTCATATACATTGATGATTTTATATTATGAATGTTGGGCCCTCGGCCCAACCTACTTGCTGTTCATTTAAATTAACGAAAAATCTTCATTTAAAAATGCATCTAAATATTCCTCTGACCAACCTCGAAACAGCTATTGTTATCAATTTTAATGTTGTGAAATAATATTCAGTGGCGCTCTTGAAACGTGGCTCTTTATCTTTGAATAGTTGAAGTACACGTGGTGTGAAAAACGTTGAATTGTTGCAATCGCAACAGATTGTTAGAAAAAACTTTAAATAAATTGAACATTTTTAACTATTAATTGACCTAATAGTTCGGATAAAGGTAAGAACTGCTCGAGATATAAATAGCATTGTATAAATGCTCTGCTTTTAATGAATATC
>CAZHSJ010000175.1:0-5650 GCA_964535225.1 Uncultured Candidatus Berkiella sp.
CAAAATCCCAGACTCGGCGTCGCCACATCCAAGCAGTATTTTCAAGAGCAGCTATTTAGCAAAATACCAAATCGCATAAAGCCAGGGACGACTTTTTGCTGCTACACCGATTACGAAAGCGACCATAATGGCGATTATACGTATTTTATTGGCGAAGAGGTTAGCGCCTTTCAAGAAATTGACGGTTTTACAACCTTAACAATCCCTGCGCAAACCTATGCAAAATTTACAACCTCTCCTGCCCCCATGCCTGATGTTGTGCGTAATGCCTGGTTTTCAATTTGGAAAATGACGGACAGTGATCTGGGCGGCAAAAGAGCCTATCAAACAGATTTTGAAATTTATGATGAAAGAGCAAGCGATCATCAAAATATTGTGATGGATTTGTGTATTGGGATTAAGGCAAATCCAGAATAATCGCTTCAACCAAATTCTCCACCCACTTTTCGCGTGTTTGAATTTGATTCTCAAAAGAAGCATTTTGTGCCAAGCAAGCCGCATTGCGAATAACAAAAGCGATGCAGGCATAATCGAGTTTTAATTCTCTGGCTAAGGCTGCTTCAGGCATACCTGTCATCCCTACTAAATGACAGCCATCTTGTACAAGCCGATTTGCTTCGGCAAGGGTTTCTAAGCGAGGACCTTGCACGATGCCATAGGTTGCTTTAGTTTGAAAATGGTAATCTAACTTCGTTGCATTGCGGATAAACAATTGACGCAACTGCTCACTATAGGGCATTGCAAAATCAATATGATCAATATGTTCATCATCCCCCACAAAGGTGTTATCTCTGCCATAGGTATAATCAATCAGTTGATCGGGAATAACTAAATCTCCCGGTTTAAACTCTTTAACCAAAGAGGCAACGGCTGCGGTTGCAATAACGGTTTGAACGCCAGCATCACGCAATGCCCACATGTTGGCTCGGTAATTAATATGGTGAGGTGCCATGGGAGACTCACTTCCACGACGCGGCAAATAAACCACTTCATGTTCACCTAAGATCCCATAACTTAATGGTGCGGAGGGTTCGCCAAAGGGTGTTTTAACACTTGTGCTGTGCGTAAGACTTAAATTTTTAAGTGCGGCGAAATGAGATCCGCCTATAACCGCAATTTTACTCATCGTACGTTAGTTCATTGATCTTCTGGTGCAACACAAAATATCCCTGGCGCATTTCTTAAATAGCCTTTGTAATCCATGCCATAACCAAAAACATAACGATTTTCAACAACAATGCCCGTATAGTCTGCTTTTTGAACGGCGTTTTCAGGGCGAGTAACTTCTTTTTCAACTAAGACAGCTGTTTTAATTTCAGCGGCACCTTGAACTTCACAATATTTTACTATTTCAGCAAGTGTTACACCACGATCTAAAATGTCATCAACAATTAAAACGGTTCGTCCTTTTAATGAGACGCGCGGCTTGGCCACCCATTTAATTTCTGAAGTTGTGTTATTATCAGTGCTATCGCCATATCGGCTTGCATGTACATAATCTACTTGTAATGGAAAATCCAATAAGGTGAGCAATTTACCGGTGAGGACTACCCCACCAATGAGTACGCATAACACCACAGGATCCTTCTCAATCAGATCCTGATGAATAACATTGGCCATGGCACTGAGCGCTTTTTCAACCTCATCTGAGTTATAAATCAAGGTTGCACGAGAAAAAACGCCCTTGATATGGGCTGAGGTGCGGTTATCCGTCATGTTATTGGCAAGCCCTGTATCACGTTCTATTGCTATATCCATCATTTTTTTCGCTGTGAAAGTTAAAGAACTCAAAATATGCTAAGCCTAATAGAGTAGGGTTTTTTGGGCAAAACTGCAAGAGGTCATTCTCCATGGCAATAGCACTAAAGTAACCAGGATCTTCGGGGCGGGCCTCTACGATTTTTATGGGACGACACGGAGGTCGTCCCCTACGATGAGAAATGCACGGCGATTCTAGTGTTCGCCAGCAGATCAGCCCCTATTTCAGCTCACCTCTACTGTCCCCACCTCAGCAATGGCTTCAAAGGCGTGCTGCCATTCTTTGGTGTCTTTAAGTGTTTGCCAAGGGGTTGCCGCCTCGCCACTTGCCAACAAGCTTAACCTGCGCTTTTGCGTTGGCTCATGATGGGGTACCCTCAAGCCTTCCAATACTTCTGTCGCACCTTTTCGATTATTACAGACCAAAATAAAATCACACCCTGCTTCAATGGCCGTATTAGCTCGTTGGGCATACTTACCTATACCACTGGCCCCTTCCATGCTTAAGTCATCACTAATAATAGTGCCTTTAAAGTTTAGTTTTTGACGTAAAATGGCTTGTAACCAATAAGCAGAAAATCCCACCGGGTAGGGATCAATATTTGGATAAACAATATGGGCCGGCATCAGAGCGCCAATCCCATAGTCTATTAAGGTTTTAAAGGGCAACAGATCCTGTTGAATTTGTGCAAAAGTGCGCTTATCTTCAGGCAAAGCTAAGTGCGAATCTACCGCAACAGAACCGTGACCTGGAAAATGTTTACCGGTTGCTTTCATGCCTGCTTTACTCATCCCCTTAATGTAAGAGATGGCAAGCAAAGCAACCAATTTTGGATCTTGATGAAAACAACGGCCTTTCATTACGTCGCTAATGCCCATATCCAAATCAAGAACGGGTGCAAAGCTTAAATCTACGCCCAAACTCCTTACTTCTAAGGCCATTAAATGGCCTAGTTTTTCAGCAATTTCTTGCACTTTGGCAAGAGGGTGGACTTTTGCATCATAAAGTTCCCCTAGCACCCGTAAATTGGGCAATTTGGTGCAATCCTTTACAAAACGCTGCACGCGCCCACCCTCTTGATCCACACAAAGCACTAAGGAAGAACGAAGAGATTTTATCTCTTTAGCAAGCTCGGCCATTTGTTCACGGCTTTCATAATTTCGGCTAAAGAAAATAACACCCCCTACCAGAGGATGCTGTAAAATGTCTTTATCTTCTTCAGATAAGGTGTGACCTTGAATATCTAAAATAACAGGCCCAATTGCAGCGCTCATATAACTTCCTTGATGTTATTATTATTCCTGAATATAGACTTTCATGCCGATAGGCGCGATATCAAATAATTCAATGATGTCTTGGTTTCGCATTCGAATACAGCCATGCGATAAAGGCACCCCCACCGGGTTTCTGTCGGGCGTACCATGAATGTAGATATATCGTTGCATGGTGTCACAATCAAATAGGCGATTTTTACCCACTTCAAGACCACTTAACCATAAAATACGACTTAAAATCCAATCTTTATCCGGATTTGCTGCTTCTAATGCTGGGGTAAGCTCGCCCTGTGGCCTTCTTGCCACAAAAATGGTGTTAATGGGGCAATCGTGACCAATTTTTGCCCTAATAATATGCCAGCCTCGCGGCGTTTGTTTACTTTCCTTTTTCTCACCAACACCGTTCTTCCCAGTTGAGATAGGATATTGTTTCGTCATTTGCCCTAACCCTACCCAGGATAACTGCTGGTTTGATACATCGATATGTAAATATGACTCCGATGGATTAATTGATATAGTCGGTTGTTCAACTGCTTTCATCATTCTATAGTCTGCGACTTACCCCCATTAAGGAGTATTAAAATGGTATTTAACAAAAAAATTGGCCTAGTTACTATTCTAGCAAGTCAAATTTTTGCATCAACTGTTGCACATGCAGAGGTTCCTACGCATATTACTTTTAGCAACTTAACGGATTTGGCCATGTCCACCTCCATTGCGGGTTTACCAGGTCGTGGTATAGCGCCTAACGTCGTTAAACCCGTCAGTTACAGCATCGTTACCATGGCCTGCGCATTTTACAATGTACAGAACAACTGCCCTATTGAATTTACCGATTCTGCAACAGGCGCAAAAGTGGCTACCGTATTAATCAACTCGATTACCGCAACCCTAACGCAACCACCCACTTTCTACGGAAATTATGCGAATCTTTATGAAGTACAAGGCTGGGAAACCTCACCCATAACTGAAATTAGTATTGTTAAAAAAGATAACAACGCTGGGGTAGCATAAAAAAAAGGCCGGTCAAAACCGGCCTTTTTAGTATTAAGTCTAGTCGACTAATTCTTCTTCTCTCACAACAGCTGTTGCTGGCATTTGAACTTTGCGATTTGCTAAAAGTTCCAACCATGCACGCAGTTCTTCGGTTTGACGTTGTGCAAGTTTTGGATCTTTGAAAGTATGTGTTAATAAGAACATACCTTGAACGCTAGAAATCAAGTTAAGCGCCAATCCTGGTGCTTTTTGATCAAAATTTAATGCTCTGAATTGTTCTTCAGACCAAACTAAAATGTCATGCAACAACTTAGCCGCCAAATCGGATAATGCGCCACCTTGTTTGCCTAATTCTTGGCATAATCCACCGATAGGGCAACCAAAACGTGCGGTAACATCCAAATTTTCCAAGCTGTATTTAACTAATGTCATTAAGCGCGCTAATGGATCGGCTATTTCTGACCAAGAAGCTAATCTTTCAGCCCATTCTTGTGCACGTTTTTCAATAACGGCAATACCAATGGCTTCTTTGGTTTTAAAGTAATAGTAAACATTTCCAAGTGGCACATCAGCTTCTTGAGCAATATCAGCTAAGGTGGTGAGGTTAAAACCTTGTTGATGAATTAGCGTTTTTGCCGCTTCGATTAGTCTTATACGTTTATCTGTTTTCCTTGGCATAACATTCATAGTCCATTTACTTATTGGGATAAGCTCAAATAAAACTCATCCCTACCTATACTACTTATGGCTAACGCTTACTTGAAACGTTAGCCATAACCCCTTTTAAGATTTGCTAACTCAATAAGTTATACAAAATCGTAGCGAAGTTGAACACCCAAGATATCTGCATGTCCGTCATAATCACCAGATAGTGACGATCTGGTAATTGGTGTATCGGAGTTAGCAATAAATGGTGCACGTTCGTTAATGGAGACATCATCAAAGAATAAATGTGCATAACCAAAGTCAATTCGGAATGCTTCATTTACTTTGTAAGCCCCACCAATAGCTGCCCAAATTCTGTCGGCATCAGGCAACCGTGCTGTTCTAAATCCATCACGCACTGGGGTTTGATCATAAGCTGTACCAATTCGGAACAACCAGTTTTGATCGTAATTGTAGATTAACCCTAAAGCGAAACGACGTGAGTCTTTGAAATGCTCCCAGGTATCGGTGTCGATACCAGGTGATATAGCGACAATACCACCACCGGCAAACACAGGAACGTTTCTATTTGGCTCAAAACGCAAACGTAAGGTATGGAAACGGCTCCAGTTTGTCCAAGCAGCGTCTGCTGTTACAGCAAACTGCTCATTGAACGCGTGATACAAGCTCAATGTCCAGCTTTCAGGCAAGGTCATGTTGGAACGCACGCGGCTCATTGTGTACTGGCCTTCTGCGGGACCAAAACCTGCTTGAACGCCATTAAGAATAGGGGTTAAGTTTTCACTGTTACCTTCAGCACCTACATTCAGGTGTGAACGGAAACTCAAGCCCACACGGGTTGAAAGTCGTGGTGTCCACATAACGCCGGCATGCCAACCATAAGCCCACCCTTCGGCTGTATTCTTTTGAAAACCATCAGTGAAACCAAAAGGTGTCACCGCTGGGTTTGGAGAAA
>CAZHSJ010000176.1:0-5624 GCA_964535225.1 Uncultured Candidatus Berkiella sp.
ATAAAAAGGATAAAACACCCCTCCAAAAAGATAATGAAGATAAAATTTTAATGGAAGGCAAAGAGTTAACGAATATAGTCTATGTCCAAAATCAAGTTATTACAATGGGAGATATAACTCAAAAAACTAATTTTGAAGCAAGATTATCAGAGGAACCTAAGCTTAGTGATAATCAACGAGTAAAGTTATGGGATCAAGCTTCTTTAGCTATACGAAAAAGGGGGGATGATGCGTTGTTAATAAATGAAAATCCAACGTTTACTCCAAATTTAAGAGAACGTCTTCAAGATGCGGCTGCCTCAGTTGCACCTAAAACACCTGAGCCAGCTATTAAAGGAGTAGGCGAACTGCAGACTGGCGCAACAGGCGCTGAACCACCTCCTGTAAAATCGGCCGACGAAGTTGCAGATCCAGATGTAGCCCGTATCAATCAAGTAGTAAAAAGAGCCGAAGAGGTGCTTATCGAGGCAGACGCATTTATGAATGGCTCACGTAAAAACGATAGCGAAGATGCTTTTCGTGGCCAAATTAAAAAGAACTTCGATGCATTATTTGATCTTGAAAGAATTATTGATGATTATAAAGGTAAGGAAATATTTAAAGCAACAACGGGTAACAATAGTTACGATGAAAAAGGTATTTTAGATCTTAAAGAGCGTATTTCTGCGATGCATGTTGCCTTTATTGATGAGTTAGAAACGAAGTTTTTCCAACAACCTGCTCCGACAGAACCTGTTGTCTCAGGCGCCCATCAAGCAATTGATGAAGAAAAAGTAGCACCATCCCAACAAAAAACAAAAGCTCCCTCTACTCCTCCTTTGGCCAGAGATTCTGGTGAGATGGCACCTATCAAGATGGAGCCTGCGCCCGTAGTGGCGAAACAGGTGGCGCCAAAGGAAAAAACAACGACGCAAAAGCTACAAGAAAATAAAGCTGAGCAATTTCCAATAGAAGTATTATTAAAAGGCTTTAAAACAATTAAAGTGCCTTTGACAGCTGAAGCTCAACAAAAATATGGTAACATGAGTAAAGCCCAACTAAAATCAGAACTCAAAAAATTAAAGGTTGAAGAAAACGCGCTACAAAGCCAATTAAAAAGTGAACAGCAATCTCAATTGAAAGGTAAACCACAAACCGCTGTTAAAACCGACAAGAAAAGTCCTGAGCCGCCACGTAAAGGCCTAGGAAAATTATTTGGTAGAAGCGCAGTAAAGGATGCGGTACCTAATGACCCAGCGGCTGAAGCGCTTACACTCAAAGAGCGAAACATTGAAGTATTTTCGCGCATTACCTCAGAAGAGTTACTCAGTGTGGGTTGGTTAGATTCGGCTACACAGGATAAATGTAAAAACATCACTATTGCAAATAGACAAGCTCAAGAACTCACAGAGAGAATCCAACAGGATATAATTGGTCCTAGGGATAACCCTAATAAACCAGAAAAACAATCAAGAATGTTTTCATATTATGTGGCAGTTCTTGATCATGCGATGAAAATTGGAGATTTTCAAACTGCTAGTACGGTGAATGCTGCCCTGCAGGATTTGTCGACTAATAATGTATTAAAAAATAGAAACGATTTAAATGCTAAACAAAAAGCGTTTATAAAAAGTTTACCAAAGGACAGTGAAACCCAAGAATTGTTTAAAAAGTACGAAGAAACATTTTTGCCCACTAAGTCTGCGAAAAATAGCGTAAAAGAATATATGGCAAATCGATCAGAAGAGGGATATGTTCCTATGCTTGTTACAATGACAAGAGGAATTGTGGGTTTAGAAGAAAAAAATAAAGGTGCGCTAGCCAATGCTATTAAATCAACGATGGAACTTCCTATCAATAAGGATATCACGGATGAAAGAAAAGCAGATTTGAAAAGGGAGTTGAATGTTCAATATAGAGAACGATTGGAAGGAGAAGTAGCGCAGGAGTTCAAAAAATTTAAAGGTCCATTGGACCTTGTGGCTGGAAGAATACCGCAAGCAGCAGTAACCCCTCCTGTTACAAGTTCTCAAACGGCTAAAGCAGATGATCAACCATCTGCTCCGACAAAACCCGCTGCCGATGTTGAAACCAAACAAACAAAAGAGCAACCACCCCCCGTTGTTGCTACTCAAACTGCCGAGGAACATCTTGCATCCTGTGTTGATGAAATTAATAGAATTAAAAAGGAGATTATAGCCGTCGCTAAAACTGGTAAAGTTGAAAATTTAGCTGAATTTAAAGAAAAATGTGTTGCGGCCAAAGCTGTATTAAAACAAATGTTAGATACTTATGATGAACTTTCAGCGGGTAAACAAGGCGGTGCACTGGCCTTTGATGAAAATAGGGCCCAATTCTTAGCTCCTATAAGAGACGTTGACAAAGTGATTAAATATTTAGGAAGAGGGGAGATTAAAGAAGTTGAAATTGAGCCACAGGCACCGCATGATCCTAATGATAAAGGTAAAGGGCCTGCCAATGAAGTACAAGAACCTAAAGCAACGGGATCGAATAATACACCAGCACATGACCCCATTCGTCTACCTATAGAATTACCTGACACTCCAGCTAAGACTTTTTATAACTTAGTAGTTACGGAACTAAAACAAGTATCTCTAATGGCATCTGCCTATGGAAAAGACCATGAAACAAGTGAGGCATATGATAGCATCTTATACGAATTCAAAAGGCGCTGTTCTGATTTTCCACCTGAGTCTATTGAAGATGTTGAAAAAGCTTTAGAGTATGCAGTAGAACAGAAATCAATGTCATCTTCAGCTTCAAAGTATGTATTATCTCTTATTGATCCTTTAAGAGAAAAAGTGCTTAGCATTTTGGAAGAACAACCCATTAAAGAAGTTAAAATTGAGCCGCAGGCACCGCATAATCCTAAAGATAAAGGTAAAGGGCCTGCCAATGAAGAACAAGAACCTAAAGCAACGGCATCCAATAATACACCACCACCACAAGCTCACACTCAAACGACAGAGCCACCCAGTTTAATTGATGCAGTCTATGATGAATTAGTTAATAGAGGTGAAATTCCCAAGGAAGCTAAAGAAAAGGAACCCCCACCGATACCACCGTTTGACATTAAACCTGCAGAGCTCTCTGCTCCTACCCAAAAACCAACGGCTGTGGCTCAGGATGAACAATTTGCGCGCCTTCAACAGCAAGTGGAGGCTAAAAGAAACGCCAATGAAATTGCAAGGGGCCTTAGAAATGTTTACAACAATCCCCCTTTAACCTCGGTAGCGCGCAATCAAAGCATGGCTAGAATTTCGTTTAAAATAGATCCAAATTTTAAAGTTCCCGCATTTAGCCAAGCGCTTTCTGCTATGGGGATTAAGTCAAAAATAAATGAAAATGCTGTCATTATAAAACAAGAAGACATTCCAAAATTATTAGAAATTTTAAATGATAAAAAATTAGCCACTCAATTGCGCGACACCTATGATAAACAACTTAAAGCGGATGATCCAACCGTAATTATCTCACCTAGGCCTACTTTTATCGCAGAAGTGGCTAAGCCAACGAAACCAACCAAGCCAACGGTAGCATCGCCAACAACTGCACCACCTAATCCGCAGCAACCCATTTCTGGACCTAACTCCGCTTTAGCCGAACAGGCGCGTAGGCTTGAAGCAGCACAAGAAGCCACTAGAATAACTGGCTCACAGCAAGGCACACGCACAACAGGTGTGGTTGATCTAAGTGAGCTGGTGCCAACTGTACGCAAACCGCCTATTCTTCATCAGGCGCAAGGTCGACCGATCAGAACAACCGAAGCGGGTGTTACACCACCGACTGCTAAATCTGAAGCGAAAACGCCTACACAACCACAAACGCCACAACAAGTGAAACCTCAACAAACTGGACAAGTTCCAGGCCTCGTTAATTTACGCACCCCGGTTATACCGGGTTACTTGCTTGAAGTGAAAAAGCAGGAAGATGCCGCACCAAAAGGTAGTGTGCGATCAAAAATTGCACAATTTGAAAAGAACGATTCTGATCAACCAACAAACCGTTCTCCGAATAAGCTTAATAAATAATAATCTGCATTCAGCTTAGAAAATTACTTATTAATTGCCATAGAACCAAATCTTTTTGTTAAATGTTCAGGTAATTGTGTACCTTGAGGTAATGCCTTTCTCGCTAATGCCGCTAAACTTGGGGCGCGATTGCTTTTTAGCGAACGTGAAAATTCAAGCGCATCCGGGTGGCCAGAATGTTCCGCTAATTCATCAATCGAAAAGCCTTTTGCATTTTTAACGCTAAAGTTACTTTCCGCATCTTTATAAAGTCTTTGAATTTTTTCAAATGTTTCACGACTAATATTCTGCGCTACGCCTAATACCGTCAAAGGCGCATCTCCGGCTGCATCAACGGCATCGGCATTAGCCCCATTTTTAAGTAACGTTAACACGCACTCTTCATGTGCTTTAAAACTTGCTGCATGCAGAGGCGTCCATTTGAGTTTTCCTGTTGCTAAACTATTATCAGCACCCGCTTCTAGGAGAAGCTGTAACGCTTCAATGCTGCCCTGGTCGCTAGCTAAATATACGCTACTAAAACCTGAATCGTTATCTTGTGGAACATCAAAGGTTAATAGATCAAGTTTAAGTTTATCCTTTTTTTCCGTTAAAAATATTTTTAATAATTCCCAACGGTTATTCATTGCTAAAAAATGTAATGGTGAATAGCCATATTGATTTTGTGCATTTAAATCCGTATAAGGATTATTAATGAGCGATCGAAACAGTTCTTCGCTACAACAGGCACCAGAGGAACAAACGGCTCGAATCAAGGGCGTACTAAGATTGCCTTTATCGGGTAGCGCAAAGCAACATAAATAGGGTTTCGCTTTTAATAATGCGATAGCGTCTTCTTGTTCTTCCGGGTTCACCACAGCATTAAATAACCAATAAAAGTCTAGGGTATCTTCTTCGGTTAACTCTTCTTCATACACTAATGGACCTTGTTGCACATTACCCCCGAAACTATTTAGAACAACGCAATTTTTGCTCATTTTACCATCAATTGCAGATTAATTTTAAGTCTTACTGATTAGTTTTCAGACCGAAAATGAGTAATATCGGGTAATTGGTTACTCAAAGATGTGCACCTACGCCAGTTGAACACACTGCGGTAAGACCATAATATATTTATATACCCAACTGTTTGTTGGAGGTTTGTTTGTGCTTAAATCAGTCATTGATTCAACCCCAAGAAGACTGAATACCGCCCTGGTAGAGGCTATTGAAGAGGTTAATTTGCCTAAAGTGAATTCGTTATTAGCAGAAATTAATTTGCTTTCGGAACATGAGCGTGATATTGCACTCAATTCTCCTTACAAAGGCAAAAAACTAGACGGATTAAAGGGGCAAACCCCGCTTACCATGTTATTTTTATATAAACCATTTCAATCTGAGGAACCTGGCTGTAAACATCCGGAATTTACCAGAACTATATTAGGATTATTAAGAGATGCCGGTGCTGATCTTAATCGACCCAACGCAGATGAAAATATGGCGATTGATTTAGCAGGAATGAACGCAAATAGGTTTGGATTAGTTGATTCTCGCTTAGACATGTTGTGTCAGCAAGGCGCAGTAAGAGAAAAATTAATGCAAGCAATGCCTTCC
>CAZHSJ010000177.1:0-5615 GCA_964535225.1 Uncultured Candidatus Berkiella sp.
TGTTTGAGAGCGCGACAAATTTGGCGGCGGCGAAAGAAGCCTCATCCAGCGCATCTTGCTGTGATGCAGTTTCTTTTTCTAGCAAATTAAGTTTCTCAGCTTGTTTTGGGCTTTGTTTTTTTTGCGTTTCTTTTTTGTGTTTGTTAACAAGCGCGTCGAGTTCTCTTTTTAACGTGGTTGCGTACTTAGACCAATAGTTTTCGAGCTTAATAAGGCTGTCGGTAAAGCCCTGTTGTAGTGCGGTTGCTGGTGATTTTGCGTTAAAATTTTTTTTAGTTTTGAGCCGTTTTGCAGCTTTGCTAATGCCTGTTTTTGGTTTTTTTGCCTTTTTAAGTGCCGCTGTTTTGGGGGCGGCTTTTTTTGCAACGGGTTTCTTTGCGGTCGTTTTTTTTGTTGGGGCCTTTTTAGGGGCTGCCTTTTTACTTTTTGCCATACTTGCTCCTTGGTTTTGTCATCCTAAGTTAGCATAAAGTTAGCATTATATAGCAGCTTTTCAATAAACCTTAAGAATTTTTTGCAGGAATACTTCTTAAACCGCGAGGCCTCATGTACTATTGGCCCATGCAGGCCAGGCCGAATTAAGTAAGGAACACCATGACCTTTGTTGTGACTGAAAATTGTATTAAATGTAAGTTTACCGATTGTGTGGAAGTTTGCCCGGTAGACTGCTTCCATGAAGGCCCTAACTTTATGGTGATAGATCCTGACGAATGTATTGATTGTGCCTTATGTGAACCTGAGTGCCCAGCAAATGCGATTTGCTCAGAAGATGACTTAGCCCCCGAAATGCAAGATTTTTTGGCGATCAATGCCAGAAAGGCAAAAGAATGGCCCATCCTGACGACCCATAAAGAACCCTTGCCCGAGGCTGAAAAGTGGAATGGCGTTAAAGACAAACTTAAATATTTAGAAGAATGACCTTTTTCGGGGTTGTTATGCTGTTTTGGCCATTTGCTTAGTTTGTTTTGCTAGCTGATAAGAAGTAATAAGCTGATCTTCCCATTCCAGGCGTTGCGCAAAGGCGAGTCCCAAACGAGAAAGATCGGTTTCTAGGGTATCAAGCTCGTGTTGTTGAGAATATTTGTCATTAAAATCTAAGGCCGTAATCGTTGTGCTCATTAAACATTGCAAAATTCGTTGGGGGATCCCAACGTGTTGGGCTCTGTTTTTGTCAACTACATCACTTATGTGCTCGTAAACTTCGAAGTGTCCCAGAGAAACATAGTCTACAAATAGCACACAGAACTCTTGTAAGGCCTCTTCAACATCACTTCTTGTCGCTGTACTAAAAGGCCTAAGTTGGCATAGCTGATTAAAGGAAACAATTACCGCTTGGCGATCTGTTAACCATTGGCTAACTAAGTGAGAGTACTTATTCGCTTTGAAAGGTAGTGATTGCATTGAAGTGCTCCCGCTTTATTTTATTGTTCCTTGTTTTAAGTAAAGCTGGTGAAAGAGCACCGTCAAGTTTTGTTGGCAAGTTGCCTTTTTCTTAAGTTTGTTTGTAAGCCTTTTCTCAAAATGCTGTAAACAAGTCGCCATCCCGATAGCGAGTTTTAATACTAAGTTAAAACCAAAGTGTTGTTATATTGTTGAATTTAAACGAATTATTTTTTGGCGGCTTTTGCTTATGAGAGGAGGACTTTGAAAGTGGCACCTTGTAGAGAAAGCCCAATTTGTTAAATTAACTACTATCCCACGTCAACGGATCGATGTGGGACCAGCGTGGTAGCAAGGAATGTTACCAGCACATCGGGCAAGGGATTGCCGGCTTATCTTAAAAGATAAGACGAGATAAAGGGAAAGTGTTGCCGTGCAAGGTAAGGAAACCATCCTAACATAAAGGACTGGTTAGGATGCACAGGTCAACAAGATGTGCGGGCTGGTTATTTAACAAGGACGAATCAATGGGTGGCCGCAGCTACCCTTTTTTTTGCCCTTATCGTTTTAGGGTTTATCCCGTCCCCAGCATGGCAGCAAACAGCCGATTGCCAGAAATACAAATCCAATCAGTGTCCACCCAGGGATAGACAGGCCAATCAAGTTGTTCTTGACTGCACATTCGCCGGAGCCCTTTAAGATCATCATTAAGGCCTCATGTGGTGCTAATGTTTTAAACAAATACTCAAAGCCAGGACTGCAATCAGGAACCTTGTCGGCGGGTAAATGTAAAATCCATAAGTGCCGTAAAGTGGAATAGATACCCAATGCCGCAATAAGAAAGCCAATAAGGCCGTAAACCTGCTGCCCACGATGCTTGGGATTATGAATAAGGGCTATGGTGAAAAATAAAGTAAGAATAAAAACTAGTATGCGATCGATAATACACAAGGGACAAGGATCAAGCTTAAAATAGAATTGCAAAACAAGGGAAACTGCGAGGAGAAAGAGGCAAAACCCCAGTAAATAAAAGTAAATTGGACGTATGGTTAATCTCATTGACACAAGTTGCTTTGTTTTGATTCAGCATAGCAGAGATAAGCCAAAAGTGAAATCAAACAAGGCCCAAGAAAGACGTTGGGGTTACTCGTTGGCAAAACACTTCGCCTAAGGAAACAGCGGAGGGAAGTCTTTTATAAAGGCATAGAGGAAGCTTTGGTACACAAGAAGAGACTCTTAATAGGGATCTTGGTATGGCACACTAAATTGGCCATGAAAAACCCCAATCGCAGGACCACTTAAGTAGACGGAACCGGCATGTTCCCAGCGTACCGTTAATGCGCCACCTGGCATATCCACTTTCACTTCTTTATTAAGTTCGCCATGAATAATTCCTGCAACCACGGATGCACAGGCGGCAGATCCACAAGCTAGGGTTTCCCCAACACCGCGCTCATAAACGCGACATTTAATATGATTTTTAGCGAGCACTTGCATAAAACTGACATTAACTCCCTTGGGGAACGCAGGATGCTTTTGTAGGGCTTTTCCTACTTCCATCACAGCTGCTTCCGATGTCGCTGGCACGGAGATAACGCAGTGGGGATTACCCATAGACAAAATAACCACTTCGCGATTGTTGCCTAAAAGATGAATTTTGTAGCATCCCTGCTTTTGTATTTTAGAAACGGCCTTAATGTTAAGTGGAATAATCTTCGGTGAAAAAATAGGCTCGCCGAGATCAACTTCAATACAGGAGAGATCTGAAATGTTGATTTTGAATGAGCCTGCATTTGTGCCAATATGAAGTTGTTTTTTTCCGGTAAGTCCTCTTTCGAAAACATAACGACCAAAACATCGTGCCCCATTACCACATTGTGAAACTTCTTTTCCGTCGGCATTAAAAATTCTATAGTTAAAATCAAGGGTGGCAGAGGCAGGAGGCTCTACCAATAGTACTTGATCACAACCGATGCCAAAATTTCTATCGGCAATTTTTCTTACCAAGGTGGGTGTGATTTTTACGTATTGAGTAATGCAATCAAGCACAACAAAGTCATTTCCTAAGCCATGCATTTTAGTAAAATGAATCATACTCGTCATAGTTATTTCCTATTAGTACACTCTTCGCATTCGAATTTTAGGCTTTACCATATAGATTCCAACGCAAAGAGATCTTCTGTTTTTTCTCTTTTTCTCACTGCTTTAAATTGTTTGCCTTTTACCAGTATTTCTGGTGCACGCGGTCTTGAGTTGTAATTTGAACTCATCACAAAGCCATAGGCTCCCGTTTGGGTTAACGCCAGATACTCCCCAGGGTTGACGGCTAATTTTCTCGCTTTAGCGAGAAAATCTCCACTTTCACAGATGGGTCCAACAATATCATAAAGAGAGCTCTTCTTTGTTTCATTTTGCTTTATGGGGATAATGTTTTGCCAGGCATCATAAAGTGTTGGGCGCATAAAATCATTCATGGCGGCGTCGACAACGCAAAATTGTTTATTTCCATTTTCTTTTAGAAGTAAGATCTGAGTCACTAAGATCCCGGCGTTGGCGACTAAAGCGCGACCGGGTTCGAAAATCAATTTCATGTGTTGGGGAATAGACACACTTAATAAAGCATCCATATAGTCTTGCACGGTCGGTGGCATTTCTACATGATAGCGAACGCCAAGTCCGCCGCCAATATCGACATGTTCAAGTGCTATATTTAACGATGTTAATTGTTCTATTAAAAGAAGCAAACGTGCTAAAGCTTCTTTAAAAGGTTGAGTAGAAAATAGCTGGGAGCCAATATGACAGGCAATGCCTTTGATCTCAAGATAAGGCAGCTTCGCGGCCTTTTGGTATAAGCCAAGGGCTGCACTTGATGGGATCCCAAATTTACTTTCCTTTTGACCCGTAGAAATATAAGGATGACTTTGCACGTTCACATCAGGGTTAACGCGTAATGCGATGGGCGCTTTACGGTTTTGAGCCTTTGCAATATCATGAATGAGCAATAACTCTGCCTCTGATTCCACATTAAAACAATAGATCGATGACTTTAATGCAAATGCTATTTCATCTGGCGTTTTCCCAACACCAGAGAAAATAACTTTACGTGGATCACCCTTTGCCGCGATAACCCTTTTTAACTCTCCCCCTGAAACAATATCAAATCCTGCCCCTAAGGAGGCAAGTAAATTCAAAATAGCTAAGTTGCTATTTGCTTTGACGGCGTAACAAATAAAGTGAGGGTGCTGGCAAGCATTTATGAAAGCATGATATGCGTGAACAATGCTCTGATAAGAATAGATATAACAGGGCGTGTTATACTGTTGAACAATATCCTTAACGCGAACTTCTTCGACATAAAGTTCATTATTTTTATAGGCAATTTCAGTCATCATCTTCTTCAATCGTTGGCAAATATAAAGCACCCGTTTGACCGCAGCCTGCCAGCGTAGTTAAAAAAATAAGCAGCATGCCTTGAAAAAAGAGACGCTGTAAAGTACGTAGCGTAATTTGGGTTAACATAACAGTTTGATAGCTTTCCTATGGTGGAGTGGCTTCTATCCTCTACTTTAACTAAACCTGCCCAAAGATGCTATTTGCTCTTCAGTTACAGTATACTCACTGCAAAAGTTTAATGAGAAATGATGATGGACACAGCCCTGTTTCATACGAAAGTCGATGCGCTGCTTCTTGCAATAGAAGAATGGCTTGAAGCGCATGATACCGCGCTTGATTACGAAACAGAGCAAGGGATCTTAACGATTACGCTGCCGGATCAGCGCAAACTCATTTTGTCACGACAGGAATTTATGCAAGAAGTTTGGTTGGCTTCCCCAAAAGGGGCATATCACTTTTTTTACCAACAGGGCTGGCGTACCAAACAAAATGAAGAACTTATTGGGATGTTGCAGAATATTATAGCAACACAAGCGAATATCATTTTAGATCAAGCGCTATTTAAACAGCAGGAAAAATGATGACAAGATCTTGGGATGCGATAATTCAAGAACCCAAACAAAAACCAGATGCTTGTGTAATTTGGTTACATGGGTTAGGCGCAAACGGCCATGATTTTGAAAGTGTTACACAAGAGCTAGGTTTGCCTTTTAACCATGGTATTCGTTTTATATTTCCGCATGCGCCTGATTTACCTGTTACCATGAATTACGGATATGTGATGCCTGCCTGGTATGACATTATCGGCATTGATCTGAATGCACCTGAAGATGAAAAAGGGA
>CAZHSJ010000178.1:0-5615 GCA_964535225.1 Uncultured Candidatus Berkiella sp.
GGGTCTTAAGGTGCCAGAATTAAACAACGTTGGCGTTGAGCTCATATAATCAAACGAGGAGAGTAGATGATAGAACTCAATCGCTTGCGCATTTTTGTCTTGTTCATTTAAGGCTAGCCCCATGGCAACGCGCATAAAGAAAATTTGGGGTAACTCATAATGAACACCATGATGATGCAAGAAATATCTGTCATACAGTGTTTGTAAGCCAAGATAGGTAAACTGGTTATCTCTGGATAAATCAAAGGCGCTGCTTAGCTTGTCTAGATCAAATGTTTTGAGATCGGGGCTTAGCAATTCAAATTCAATGCCTTTTTCGATAAATTTCTTAAATACTTGCGGGTAGAGCTTGGCTTTTTCTTGCTCGTTATTAGGAACAGTAAAGCCGAGGAATTTTAAGGCTTCATTATGTAGATCATCCAGCAGTAACCGCGCAGCCACAAAGGAGTAATTGGGTTCGACTTCGATTTTGGTGCGCGCACTCATGATGAGGGCTTTGCGTAAATCGCTTGCTTTAATGCCATCAAAAATATTGCGTTTCGTGTCGGCAATAATGCTATCGGGATTAACATCTTCCAAGTTCGCACAGGCAGCATTAACAATATTTTTAAGCCGTCCTTCGTCCAAGGGAGCACGTTGACCATTATCTAGGGTCACATGCATGAGGGGTTCTTTTTGTGCCGCTTTATGAGAGGCTTCACGCGCTTGGCGCCTTTCTTCGCGATAGAGGATGTAAGTACGGGCCACTTTGTGCAGATCTTGACGCATTAAGGCCAATTCAACCTGATCTTGGATTTCTTCTACACGAACGATACCGCCTGAGTTAAGGTAACGTGAGACCGCTTTGGATACTTCAGCGGTAACGTGATCAACCACTTCGTGAACACGTCTGGATGCAGCAGCATTACCCCCCTCTACAGCGAGATAGGCTTTGGTAATGGCGATATGAATTTTGTCTGGATTAAAAGGAACCAGCGAGCGATTATCGCGACGCATAACATAAAGTTGGCCAGGTTTTGGCGCGATAGGAAATTGTGGGTGAGCAAGTGTGTGCGTGGACATATTTTCATTAACCTGTGTCGCGGTTTCGTTATGCATTGGGTCTCCTCCAGTGGAGATTTAAAGTCAAAAATGTGTCGTCACCAGCTTTAATAAGCGGCTAAGTTAACAAACTAACGTTCGGTGAATCAATTTGGGGAAATACCTTTTGAACCCCAACATATAGAAAATTAATTACAACTACATACAAGATAGTGAGGTTCAGGGGAGAATGCAAGTGAAGAACCTGGGGGTAAGTTGTGGAAAAGCTGTGATAAAAGTGGGATCGATTTTGTAAGCTTATGGCTACTTTGGCCAAGAGGCCTTGAGATTGCTTAGCTCTTTTAAAAGATCCCTCACCCTTCCTGAAAATAAAATTTTATAAACAGGTAAGGGTAAGGTGAAGCAATAAAGAAAAGGTACTTAATTAGATAGCTTCAATCCACTGATCTAAGTATTGACCCTGTCTTGCAACATATTGTGGATCTTTGAAAGTTAAAGTAATCAAGCTAATACCCTGAAGGCTTGCTACTAAGTTAAGAGCTAACTTTGAAGAGTCTTCATCAGATTTACCCAAGGCTTTAAATTGCTTTTCACACCAATGAATGATTTCATTCATTAATTGTGAAGTAGCTTGTCCAATGGTGCCGCCTTGTTTGCCCAATTCTTGGCACAAGCTGCCCAAAGAATCACCGAACTTAGCTGATTCTTCAGCCAATGACCCAACATATTCCACCAACCCTTTGAGGCGGCTTTTAATATCAGGGCGGTTGCTCCATTCGGAGAATAAACCCGCTAATTGCTTCTTGCGGCGTTCAACAACGGCCAAAATAATAGAATCTTTAGATTTAAAGTAGTAATAAACGTTTCCAAGGGGAACATCCGCTAAAGTAGCGATGTTAGCTAAGGTAGTGTTGCTTACGCCTTGTTGATGAAACAGCGTATCTGCAGCTTCTACTAAGCGTTCACGTTTGTCATTGCGTCTGGCCATGATAGGGTTCCTTTATTGCTTATGAAAGGTGGACTCACAAAAAAAAAGCAAGCTAGAACATTAAGTGTCGTTAGTTTGCTAAGTTTCCGCCATTATACCCAAATGCTTTGCTAGTTCAATAGTTAACTGTTGTTTTTTTCTAAAATTGACAAGAAAAAGAAGATAATAAGCAAAATGGTGATGACGAAGTGCTAAAAATGGGTAAAAAGCCCGAAAAAAATAACCATAAAAGTGCAGCTACACGCAAAAATAAGGAAAAAGCGAGATGCAATTAGATCCCTTAATTCCAAGAAATATATTATGGGCCGATCCCCAAAAGCACTTAGCAAAAATCAGCCCCGACGGAAAATACATTATCTTTCTTGCACCCCATAAACAAAACTTAAACCTGTGGCTTGCACCCATTGAAGCAATATCAGAGGCAAAACCTTTAAGTGAGAGTGAACACCCTCTACGTGATATCTGGTGGTCGAAAAATAGTCGCCACATTTTATACGTGCATGACAAAAACGGTGATGAAAACTGGCAACTATGTGGATATGATCTTGTCCAGCACAAAACACACGTCTATACAGAAGCAGGATTACAAGTCCGTAGCTTACACAGTAGTGAAAAACACCCGGATAAGCTATTAATTGGGTTAAACAAGCGTGACAAACATTATATTGATGTTTATGAGCTTGATTTAATCACGGGTGCCTTAAAGTGTGTTTATATAAATAAAGAATATTGGGATTTTATCGCCAATGATGAATTACAAATAAAAATAGGGGTTAAAATTTCGCCGCAAGGCGCAGACTATATTAAATTCGAAGATAATTCCCTCATTACCCACACGGACATGCATGATGTGTATGGCCTTTATTTTTACCCGCGTTTGCGCTTGGGTAATACAGATGGCGAGCAATTCTATTTGTGTCAAACCCTCAAAACAAATACATCGTGTTTAGTGCATGTTAATATCCTTAGTGGGCAAACAGAAACCCTGTTTAACGATCCCTTATCTGATATTGCTGACATATTAACGTGCCCCCAAACTAAAAAACCGCTTGCTTGTGCAACCTATTATGAGAGAAAGCAATGGCACCCGATAGAGCAGGAGGTTGAGGAGGACTTTCGCTTTTTAGCCAGTATTGATAATGGCGATATAGATATTTTAAGCAAAACCCGCAACAATGAGATTTGGTTAGTTAATTTTGTGCATGATGATGGTCCTGTAACCTACTATTTATATTACCGAGAAAAGCAAACAGCCGTATTTTTATTTGAAAGTCATGATGCATTAAAAAAATATCCGTTAACTAAAATGCACCCGCGTGTTATTAAAGCACGCGATGGTTTAAAATGCGTGAGCTATTTATCCCTACCAAGGCAAAGCGACATCGATGCAAAAGGGGTTCCCTTAGAACCTGTCCCCTTAGTGTTAATGGTACATGGGGGCCCAAGTTATCGCGATTTTTGGGGCTTTAACCCTACACATCAGTGGCTTGCAAATAGAGGTTATGCGGTGCTCAGTGTTAACTACCGTGCTTCCACGGGTTTTGGCAAAGAACATGTCTTTAAAGGATTTGGGGAGTGGACGGGTAAAATTCGCACCGACTTACTGGATGCCGTTAATTGGGCTATTGAAAATAAAATTACCACGCCCGATAAAGTCGCTATCATGGGGCGAAGTTTTGGCGGTTACTCAACCCTCGTGGGGTTAACCTTTACACCGGAGGTTTACTGTTGTGGGGTAGATATTGTTGGCCCCTCTAATCTAGAAACCATGATCAAAAATTTCCCTCCTTATTGGAAAACGGTGAGGCAAGCCATTCTTGCCATGATAGGGTTAGATCCAGACTCAGAGGAAGGCAAGGTAAAATTGCGTGCCGAATCACCTTTATATTTGGCACACAAAATTAAAAAGCCGCTATTAATAGGTCATGGTGCCAATGATGTTCGGGTGTTGCAAAGTGAATCTGATGAAATGGTAAAAGCCATGCAGCAAAATAAAATACCGGTAACCTATGCCATCTTCGAAGATGAAGGGCATCAGTTTATGCATCCGGGTAACCGTATGGCTTTTTATGCCTTAACAGAATTATTTTTAGCGCAAATTCTGAAAGGGCAAGCGCAGGCGTATGACTCACAAGTGAAAACCGCCATGACGCTGAAGTTGGATGATTTTAATTTATTACCCCCCTCAGAGAGATTGCCTTAATTTGAACTTTTCGCAATGTCTTGTAGCATATTTTGGAGTAAAAAGAGGTGTTTGTCTTTAAGCGAGTTCGACGCTTCTTTTTCCTTGCGATTGAAAATCTCATAGATGGAAGCACTTAACACACTATTTTTTTTGTTTTTGTCTGGGTAGTTCAAAATAAAATTCTTTAACATCTGCCCTTTTTCTAACAAATAAGGTAATTGCTTTATAAATTCTTTATCTTTGGTCATTTCTTCAAATAAGCAAGAAATGGTTTGGCTGCCAACAAATTCAACCGTTTTGCGAGAGAGTATTTCTTCAAACTTTTTAACATATTCTGTTCGTTGGCTTATATTTAAATAGCGCGACAATGTTTGAATGTCAAACCGCAAATCACTTTCAAAATCAGCAAAATATTTTTCATATAAATACGTAAAAGCATCAGTAGGGTTATAGTAAGCTAAACAATTGCTAATGCTAATTAAATATTCTTGTACACGAACTTCATCAACCTTGTCTGATTTTTTGCCTTTTGGCTTAAAAACACAATGTTGAATAATTTTTTGCCGGTAAGCCTTAAGGATATCTTCCTGTATTTTTTTAATTTCATCCGTTGATAGTTGATGACCTTCATTATTAACATGGGTTATAAGCTCACACCAATGCTGATCCCATTCGCGCGCACGTTGTTGTTCAAAAGCTGTCCCTTGTGGGTTTCCTATTAGATCAACATTAAGCGGTGTAAGAAAATCATAAATTTGCTTTACTTTCTCTTCAGTTAAAGGTGGCGCTAAAACCCCAATCTGATATCTTTCATGTGCATGCGTGATAAATTCTTTTGCGTGTAGGCCTAGTTCGTTGAGGCTGTTTATTTTTTGCTCGTGACTGTCTATAAGAAAAGGTGCGACGGTACACTGAGGTTTAGTATTATCTTTATGGGATGCAATGCCAGCTTCATTCGCAGAATAGCTTTTTAGAATTTCATCGACTTCTTCTAAAGATAAAATTGGCATGCCTTTTGTTCTTCCAATTGTAAGCGTGAAAAGATAAATATAGACAATCTCAAGGGTATTTCTACTAACAATAGGTGCAGTTGCGGGATTATGCACAGTGCCATGCCCCCATAAAAGGTAGTAGTTACTAGCGCATATTGTAGTTACACAAATAGCAGGTGCTTTTATGTTGTTTTATGTTGAACTTTTCAGAATAAAATGCGCCTAATAGTTAAATAGTTAGAAATTAGTACGAGGTAGTTATGAGTAAAGAGGGTGTAGAGCAAACAATTCTTGAAAAACTAGTGGCACATAACGATAGCACAACGGGTGCGATGGTAGCTCGAGAACTCTTAACAAAGCTTTCACAAAACCAACGGATTGCCTTAGCTGGCGAAGTGGCACGTGCTAG
>CAZHSJ010000179.1:0-5607 GCA_964535225.1 Uncultured Candidatus Berkiella sp.
AGCGAAAGGATGTTAATTATGTTACGACATGGCTGCGTGAGTTCGAGTGGCAACAAGAAGAAGAGCACGACGAGCTTTTTAAGACCAACGTACATATTTTTGCACGATTACTTACCCAAAGAAACCTTCGCATTGATGACGTTTGGGAGGAAGTTTACCGAAATTATTATAATTATGTCGGCAATCACAGTAAAGGAGCATATATACCTCAAGATTTAGTCAACCTTTTATGCCAAAGCTTTAATTTTTCGGCCTTTGTAGATGTAGACGCTTTGCCTGACCAAGGTGACTCATTAGCATTAATATCACTTTCAAACTCAACTAGAGATCATTGGGAGTTGAAAAATCATCATGACAGTCATTGGGATTTCACAGAACATGCGGATAAATCCACTTTCAAACGCTACCATGATTTTAGTATAGAATTGTTTAACAGTGAAAATAGAGAACTTATCACAGAAGCTTTGCAAAGCACCTTTAAAGAAAAAATTAAACAAGTCATCCTCTCTGACGAGCCCTATATTGAGGAAATGTTTACCCAATTACCTAGTAACAATTGGGCAAATAACGGTGCAGTGCAAGGGGTGGTTAATTATTTTGTTGATATTATAGTAGATGATCAAAACCCTTATATTTTGCAAGACAAAGCAAAGATTTACTTTAAGCAAACCCCCGAGTTTAGAGATTTTCTAACTCACTTTAAGCAATATTATAACCTTAATACAAGATTATCTCACGAAGAAACGCTTACCCAGCTAAAGCAGGTATTACAATCATATCCCACGCCCCAAGAACGCTTTATGATATTAAGCCCCGTTTTAAGAACGATGCTGAAAGGGCACAATACAGATGCTAATCTGACATTGCAAGATTTAATTACCTTATGTAGAGGGTTTAAGTTAGGACTAGATCTGTATTTTAACAAAGGCAATGATTCTGTATATTGCTTTCAAAGACAAATTGCTTTTTTTAAAGACAGTGATAATTTTGCAACACTCTCTGTTGTTTCGGCAAATGAAGGGATACAGTGTTTGCAAGATAGTAATCTTTTCTCTTATCAAAATAAATTCATTTTAGCCTATCCCTCTCATCATGCCTTTGTGCATGAGCCAAATGCTAATTTAGATGAGACATTGCAGATTTTAAAAAATGGAATCGCCTCGCATTTAAAGAAAGGAATACTTTTTGTTCAAACCCAACCTCATAACGATGCACAACGCAAAGTAGATATTGAATGCAAAAAGGCACCACCATTACATGCTGCTATTATTGCTAATGATAGCGAAAAGGTTAGGCGACTGTTACGAAAAGGAACTGATTGGCGTGCTAAACACCCTTGGTCGGTGACAGATAAAAATTTGGTTAAAGATCACAAGAAAGTGTCTCCTAGCGTGAGTGCATTAACGCTCGCATCAAGTTTGGATAACCCCACTATCACTAACTTAATTTTGCCTTATGCAAATAAGGGAAGTGATAAAGCGCTGATTCAAGAGGCTTATAACGCTGCAGTTAATTTTAAACATTCGCGTGTGTTATATTGCTATTTACCCACTGATGTAACGCATAGCTATCACGCGCTGCTGAATGCGGCACGACATAAAGACTTGTTCTTGGTGGCAGCGTTAGCAAATAGAGGCGCGCCACTTATTCAACGAAACGTAAGTGAAGCCAAATTACTCGCTTTATCACTAGATATCGCTCAGCGTAACTCCGACGATATTAACTTTAGCTTAGCATTTCACAATTTATTATTGACCTTAGCGCATGAACAAAGATTAACCGGCGCAAGATTTAAAAAAGAGGCTTTTAAGCTTGATGAGAAAGCACTCAAAACAGTCGCCTGTGCCTTTGATCATTCTTTAGGAAGATGGGTACAAAATGTAATTGAATTTAATGAGAAGATGCCCGCATTATACGATAAAGAAAAAGAGTTGCGAGATATTTCATCTAGCAACTTCGAATCTCTGCTTGAAATAGTGACAAAAGCTGCTTGTTCGGCAATTGAAGAAGCTGATGATCTCCTGCTCAATGAATGTTTTGTAGCCGATCAACGTTGTTTGATCTTTCCTGGTAAGTTTAATCCATTACATTCGGCGCTATCTAAAGAGCAGTATGATTTTGTGTTTAACACTTATGTTAAGTATGTACAAAATAAAATAAAAGCGCTTCAAGGAGAGTTAACCGTTGAGAATAAGGAAGAAATAGAACACAACCTTAAAACCCAATTTAAGAAGATGGCAGATATCGCCTATGACGAATATGACAGAACGCTCAGCTTCCGCTTAGAGCGTGTGAATCGGAAAAAGGACTTGCAAACACGGCTTGTTAATTCTCAATCATTCTGGACATCCTTTAAAACTCGCGTAGCGCAAATTGGTTTTTCACTCAATCAAGGGAGAATCAATCTTGTTGATGCGTTTCATAAAAAAACCAAACACACAGCTAAAATAAACAACAATACAATAACTAAAATTGGCTATCCTACGATGCTTGCTATTCGATCACTAGGTACGCTTCATAATGGTGGTGTTTTAAGATTTGGCATAGACTTTACTTGGTCGCTCATGCCAAGCGTTGTTAAATATCCCTTTGTTAAAATAGCGCAAAAAACAGGCTCGCTTATTGGCCCGTATGTGGGAACAACTACTGAAACAGCCGCAAGCTATTCCGGCATATTAGTTGACAATATCGTCAGTTTTGCGTTAATGCCCCAATTTTATGTTGCCTCTACGGTACTAGGTAACGGCGTCTATTTTGCTTTTAAGGATTCAGGGTACGATAATTTGGAGGCAATAGCTGCCTTAGCCGCCGATGGTATCGCATTTAATATAGCCTCGGGTGGCACAAACTATGAAATTGATGATCGCTATATTTATCAGTTAACCAGAAATTTAACACCCTTTGCTGGTGAATGGGCAACAACAAACTACTTAGTGCCCGTTATTAGCACTATAGATGGGTTTAATATTCATCTTAATAACGCAATTCAATATCCTATTTCGGCATTAAGTCCTTATTTTAGTGCTAGTACTTTATCTAAAATAAGTGAAGCTGTTGGTGGACCTGTTTTGCAGCTGGATAACTTGTCACTCCCTGAAGCGTTACAGCCTTTAGGGAATTATGCTAATGAAGGGGCGAGTTACTTTCAATCGCTCTTAAAATCTAAACGTGCCATGGAGGAGCAGTTATTTTGCTATATCGAAAGCTCAGCATTGGATTATATAAAAGATTCTGCTTATAAAAATGATAGATTGCATGCGCTCCAGATTTTAAAAGTGTCGCAAATAAGTCAATGTGTTGATGACCAAAAGAAAACCGTTGAACAATTACAACAATCACCTGAGATCAATAAAGCCGAGTTAGAATCTGCTCAAGCGACACTAAAAGAGTTAACAAGTACATTAGAAGCGGCAGAAAATGTAGAGGATACTTTATTTAAACAAACAGAAGGTTATCCTTATTTTGATGCCTGGCAAGAAAAGCACGTTGAATTAAAATATGCTGAAGTTGATAGATTTGTTAGTCAAGATGAGCTGAGCGCCTTAAAGATAGAAGTGCAACTTGCTAAAGAACAAAGCATTTTTTACAATAACGAATCTACCAACAGAGCTTCGCAAACTTGGGAAAAAAGCGTCAACGATTTATTTGATAAACACCGCGCCAATTTTCCTGATACAACAAACCTTGTTGGCTGTTTTGAAAAAATTGTCGAGACTACCTTTAGTGGATTTTCCGATAGAAATCAAATGGCAAAATTCGCTGCCGACGAAATTATTAGAATTAAATATCCATTTTATCCTGACATTGGAGATCCGGCTGTTATTGAAACTGAACGCACACATTATATTAATGAAATAAGCACTGATGAATTATCGGGCTATATTAGAGATCGCGACAGAGCAATGAATAGATTGTATGATTATGTGGCGGCTAAAATAACTAATACAGAAAAACCAAAACATATTCACCGTTTTGATAGAATTGTAAAACCTTTCGTTAACGAAATATTAGGTAAAACGATCGGTTGGGTTCCCTTTAAGGATTTTAAAGGTGGTCGCTCACAAATTGGTAATGTCGGTTTACAAACCAATACACAATTAGGTGGCGGAACTACCGTTGATTTAACCATAGCAGGGACACCGCTGCTGTCCGTTTTTAATACGAACAAGTCAAAACCAGAACTGGTGCTTTCGGATTTAAATAAAATTTCTGTTGCAAATACGCCAGCTAACCTCGCGCAGCCTAGTGCTTTGGAGGTTGATGTGGAGGTTAGCACTAATCCTGCCTTAGATATACACAACCCTATCATGGTTGATATTCTTGCTGAGCAGTTTGAAAAAGTGTTTTCCTCAGTGAACAATATTAAAATTCCTGAAGTTGAATACATTTCAAGTAGTAAATCCCCTGCTAAAAATAAACCTTCTGAGGGACATAACCCAACCGCACGTTCACAAAATGCACCTGCTAAAAGAACAAATGCTCCCGTTGTTATTACCCCTGTAACACATAGTCCTAAAACAACTAACCCTGAACAAAAGCAAAGTTGGTGGCGTTTAGCTTTTAGAAGTGCACTAGGGGAGGATAGCCCGGAAATACGAGCATGGAAACGTAACAATCTAAAATCTTCCCCTAAGTGGCTCGTTAACTTTACAAAGGGTGTGAGTGACAGTGTTATCCCCATCGATGAGTTACCTGAAATATTTAACGTTGCGGCCAAAGAATCTGTCATTGAATTGATAGAGGGTGTTGTTTCTTTGGGGCATTTTGCAGCAAATGAAATAGGGCACGTTATAAAAGGCGAGGATTTGCAAACCAAAAAGGCAATATCCCTGTTAGGGGTGTTTATTGGTGAAGAAGCTGCAAGAGTTGCTTTAAAGGAGCAAACGCAAACCAGCAAATATGCACGTGAGTTAGCAGATACCTTTGATCAGTTGGACAAAAAAGAGAGAGTCAAAGCAATTGCAAAGCTTGCAATATCGATTGCGGTACCTATCATTGGTGCTTCAAAGGTTACTCAAGTGACAAAACCGGTAGTGCAAAATATGGCTGTAGCAGCACCCGTTGTGAGTGCTGGACGTTATCCGTTGCGTAGTGCTGGGAAATCTCAGCAAGCGAAAGCATTAAGTGTAAACCAAGTTTCAAAAGAGCATGTTGATAAGTTAAATACCTTGTTGGGAACGGCAGCCCCTAAAAGAGGGGCTCAACCTGCACTAAAACTAGATCCACCTGCTGCAAAAAGCATCGCGCCGCAGTATGCTTTACGCTCTCGAGCGCCAAAACAAACAACGAGCATAAAACACCCCACAGGCTTTTCTGCAGAAGGTTTGACTAAGATTGAAGTTAAGAATTTAATGCAATCAAGTAGTAATCTATTTACCAGCGCCCAAAAGCAAACCATTGTAGATTGTTTAGGTAAAGGTAGGGCTGAAAGAATAAACATAAAAATTGACAACTATGGTATGGTAAGACTTGCTATCGAAAGAACTGGCCATACATCGGGGTTCCAAAGGATGTCCTATAAAATTGATTTAAATGGCGTTAAATCATCCATTGTTCAGACTGCCTTTGATAATAACGCTAAATTAGTTCACCAAGCTGTAGGTGCAA
>CAZHSJ010000180.1:0-5603 GCA_964535225.1 Uncultured Candidatus Berkiella sp.
GTAAGTTATTTTATAAAATTGGCAAATTCCCAGGTGTGTCCTTAATGATTATTGGCTTAGTGATGCTGGGCCCCTTTGCCATTATGCCACGATGCTTTACGGTGGCATATGGCGCCATCATGCCGTACTTTCCTGGCCTCAGTTTGCTCGCCTTTACCATCATTGGGGGGATTATTACCTTTGCCTGTATTTGCCGAAGAGAGCAAGTACTGGCGATTTTAGGTTATATTTTATCTCCTGCTTTAGTGATTTGCCTTTTCATTATTATTTATAAAGGGTTAACAACCCAAGGCGTTAGCCAACCTGTTGATGCCAGCGCCATGGACGCCTTTAAGCTTGGTTTTGATGGCGGGTATTACACCCTAGATTTAATGTGCTCTATTTTTTATTGTGCCGCCACCTGGGCCTTGTTGAAATTTCAAAAAGACCAAGCTCAAAAACAAGGTAGAGAATATTCTGTGTTTTTAACGTGCTTTTGGGCTAGTGTTATTTCCGTAGTATTTTTAGCGGTTATTTATTTAGGTTTGGCCTTTTCTGCCGCAAAACATAATGTGGCTTTGTTTAATGTACCACGTGAGCAAATTTTAATTCATTTAAGCTTAACTATTTTGCACCCCAAAGTGGCCTTAGTATCCAATATTGCCATTGCCTTAGCGTGTTTTACCACCGCCTTAGGGGCCGGGGTGACCTTTGCGGATATTATTTGTGATGAAGTTGAACGCTCTGATATGTTTAAACATATTAAGATCCCCTATTTGCCTATGTCAGCAGGGGTTGTCATTGTAACGGTGCTGCTGGCGAATTTGGGTTTTGAAGGGCTCATGAAGTTTATTGATCCGCTGGTTCACCTCATTTACCCCTCGGTGGTTGCTTTGGCGATAACCAGTATTATCGAAAAAGTACTTAAAATTAATGTCATAAAAGTAAGTGTATTAATTACTTTTATAGCAACCCTATTATTTTATTATGTCTTTTGACTACTTTAAGGCACAAGGTGTTGCTATTGAGCCCAAAGACACAGAGAAAACCTTGAAAAAATTAGATCTGTAAAGAAAAGGCGCACATGTTGCGCCTTTTTTCATTTTATTTGTAGATAAAGTCTATTTTAGTTATAGCTAGTGTTTTTGATGACTAGCATAATATCTTTAAATCACTATACTGCCCGCACGTTCTTAAATCAATAATCTATGAGGTATGCGATGAATGAAATTAATTCTAGTCAATTAAAGTCAATTTCCGGTGGATATTATTACGACTTATACGAGGGTGATATCCTTTATTGTGACTTAAACTATTGTTATGGGAAAGATGGGTCATCTATCTACAGTAATTACAATTATAATGGAAAATCGACCAATCCTGCTTCTGCAGTAACCTCATTTTGCTTGCTTACAGCTGGTTTATTTCTTTTAGGTTCAATAATTTAACCTAAATGAACATATCGCAAAGCCGGATAGTGAAAAGGGATTTTCTTTGCTTCGTATAGCTCGCTTTTTTACTTAAGATAGCGTTTTTAATTTTTCGATAATATCTAAAGATTCGTGCATATAAGTATCATCTATCTTTAAGCAAGGAACTTGCTTTTTTCCGCCTGTCAAAAGCAAGAGTTCTTGATTTGCCTTCTCATCTTTCCACACGTCCTTTATGGTAATTTCCATAGGGTGCATGCTTAAAAAGTGGGTAACCCTTGCACAATAGACACAAGAAGTTCCAATATAGAGCGTTAATTGATGTTTTTTTGTCATGATTAATATTCCAAAAGCCGCCATTTCCCTTTTAACGAGCCATCATAAAGAAAAGGCATCATTTATACCAGTATTTTGCGCGCGAGCGAAAAAATTAAGGTGATCTACACGCTTAGGTGAACGCCATCATTGAGGGAGTGTCTATTTATATAGGAACCTCTGAAAATCGACTCATGCTATTCTTGTTATATAAGCTTTTGAATGGGTTAACTTGGGATAAGTACGTGGATGCTAATTCTCGCCTTTATTTTGATAGTGCGTTAAAGCTGAAATTACCAGTTTCGGAGTGTAGAGATATTTTTGGCTTTCAGTTAGCACTCGGAAAATATAATTATTATTTTTTTGACAAAAATGTTCCTAACAATAACGCCTCAAGTTCACTTCTGGTGGGTGATAAATATTGCGCTAACGCAATTTTAAGTAAACACAATATTCCTGTTCCCAAGGCAACACAGCTGTTGGGTGAGGATTTTTCTCATGAGAACTTAACTGCCGTCATTTCTGATTTTAAATTCCCCTTAGTGTTAAAGCCAACGCTCTATACCTCTATGGGGAAAGATGTTATTTGTAATATTACCGATTATTCTACTTTGTATACTTTATGCGAAAAATTATTTAAAGGCTACGCTTGTCTTTCCATAGAAGAATATCATGGTAACTTGCAAGATTATCGGATACTCATTTTTAAAAATAAAATTATTGATGTTGTTGAGCGTTATCCTCCCAGGGTAATTGGGGATGGCATGCTGACAATTGAGCAATTAGTTGAAAAAGCGAATGAGATGCGAAAGCAAACCAGTAATATTTATTTGCCAATTAAATTTGATCATGAAGCACAGGTGAGTTTGTTGAGCCAAGGGTTAACCAAAGAAAGTATTCCAAACCCAAGACAAACCGTGGTGTTAGGTTATACCTGTAATACCTCAAGAGGGGGAACGATCAGAGCAGGCTCAATGAAAATGTGCAAAGAAAATAAAGCACTATTTTTAAAAACTGTTAAAGTGCTTAATCTTGAATTTGCAGGTCTAGATATTTGTTGTAAAAGTTTATTAGAGCCGTTGCAAGGAAATGGCGTAATTATCGAAGTGAATGCCAGCCCCAGTGTTCGTATACACGAAGACGGATTGGGAGGCGCCAAAAAAAAGGTGACCTATACCGTCATGAAGTCTTATATCTATAAGCATCCCATCCTTTATTTGTTGCACAGATGCAAAAACTATTATCTTAGTATAATTTTAACCATCGTTGTGTTATTGCCCTTTATGCTTTGGCTGATAACACACATTAAGTTTTAGAAGGCAATATGAGTACTTTTAAATTATTAGATGTTACTTTGCGAGATGGTGGACATTTAAGCGATTTTCATTTTAGCGAAGAGCAACTTAGCACTATATTAAGCTCCCTTGATCAAGCAGGTCTTGATTTTGTCGAGGTGGGCTATAGAAATGGTTCCATAGGCCCCATTGAAAATATTGGTATAGCAGGTTTGTCACCTAATAATTATCTTATTTTTTGCAAGGAACGATTGCAACACTCGCAAATGGCGGTTATGGCGCATTGCCAAAATTTAACGAAAGAAGATATCAAAGAACTCAAAAAATGTGGGGTAAGTTTACTGCGTCTTTGTATTCAAAAAGGCGAGCACCCTTTAGCATTGCCCTTTATTGGGTATGCTAAGGACGAAGGCTTACTGGTTTCAACCAATATTATCCATATATCACAATACGACCTAGATTTAATTCAAGAAGTGGTTGAAACGATTTTGCCTTATGAGCCTTCCATGATTTATTTTGCTGATTCTAATGGTTGTTTGCACCCTGATAGGGTAGCGCAAATATACAAACGCTGCACGCAACAATATAACATGCCATTTGGGTATCATGCACATGATAATATTGGTCTTGCGCAAGCCAATGCTTTAGCTGCCTTAGCTTCAGGGGCCAGGTTTATCGATGCTTCCTTAGGTGGCGCGGCCAAGGGTATAGGTAATTTAAAGTTAGAATTTTTAATAGCGTATCTTTATACCATGAATCAACGTCAATATGATCTTAAGCCCATTATCTCGGCCAGCAATTTTGTGCGTAAAACCTTCCCAAATTACGGTTTTGTTTCAGAAGATGAATTTACCCGAGGCATTTTTGATCTCTCAACAAAACAACTCAAGGAATATAATGCCTCCAGCAAAACGGATAAAAAATTATGAAGGTATTGGCAATAAGCCCAAAATTACCACAACCTTCAAACTTGGAAGCCTTTTCTCATTGTTTGGATTTTTTAAAACCACAATGCGCTATCACGTTTGTTGATTCCTTAGAAAAATTTGAAAATTTGTCCTTTAACGCTTTTTCAGATTATTGGCAACAAAAAATACTTAGTCTCATGGACCAGTATGATGCGTTTATCGGTTTTTCTTTGGGGGGCGTTGTTTTATTAAATTGTCTGCAGGAATTCAATAGTAAAAACAAAGTCATTATCTTGTGCTCTACCCCAAGTAAACTTGAGCCCGTATTATCAGAAAAATTATCAGCAATTTATAACTTAACGAAAGATAACCAAACCCAAGAAGCCATCCATCAGCTCAATAATTGGATATTTAGTAAAGAAAAAGAGGGAGAAGATGCGTTGTTGGATGACAAAGAAATCGTTAACAAACGAATGCAGTTTGGATTGGGGTATGTGTTACATCACCCTTTGCCTGAGCGTGTTTTACAATCGACAACTAAAGTTTATCAACTGGTGGGAGAAAATTCCAAGTTGGTTACTAAAGACAATATTTATGTCACGCCTAATACAACGCTTTGTGTTGTACCCCATTCAGGGCAGCGTGTATTAGAAGATAATCCTGAATTCACACAAAAAATGATAAAAGATTGGCTCTATGTTAAATAGTAAAAACATCAACATAGCGATTTTGCCTGGCGATGGTATTGGTCTTGAAGTAACAAAAGCCATTGAGCCCATTTTTGCGGCGCTAAACTTGCCGGTGTCTTATCAATTTGGTGACATTGGCTGGTCTTGCTGGACAAAAGAGGCAGATCCCATTCCAGCAAGAACGTGGAAATTAATTCATAACAGTGACGCCGTGTTGCTTGGAGCAACCACCAGTAAGCCAGAAAGAGAAGCGCAAGCGCAATTGCAGACAAAATCAAAAGATGTAAAATATATTTCACCGATTATTCAATTAAGGCAGAAGTTAGATTTATTTGCTAATGTTCGGCCCTGTTTTGCTACTCAAAAAGATAAAGCCTTTGATTTGTGTATTATACGTGAAAACACGGAAGGGCTTTATGCAGGCTTCGATTATGAGAACCTTCCCCAAGAATTGGTTTTCCTTCTTTTGCAAAATCCCTATTGGGCGGCAAAGCTTAAAGAGCCTATAGCGTGCACGTTACGATTACAATCACAAGCTGGCCTACAAAGAATTTTCCAATTTGCATTTGATTATGCTCAAAAAAACAATTACCGACACGTCACCTTGGCAGATAAACCCAATGTGTTACGCCAAAGTAGCAAACTGAGTAGAAAAATATTTGAAGAAATTGCCGCTAACTACCCTGCCATAAAAGCAGATATTTTAAATGTAGATGCTGTTGGTATGCATTTGGTCACAAAGCCTGAGTTATTTGGTGTGATTGTAACGGAGAATATGTTTGGGGATATTCTCTCTGATGTCGCAGGGGGCGTGATGGGAGGCTTAGGGTTAGCACCAAGTGCCAATATTGGCGTGCGCTATGCTTACTTTGAGCCAGTACATGGCTCAGGGATCCATATGAGCTCAAATTCAGCTAACCCAAGCGCCATGTTTTTTAGTTTATCCATGTTATTGTTATATTTTGGGTATACTGATTTTGCTCGTAT
>CAZHSJ010000181.1:0-5522 GCA_964535225.1 Uncultured Candidatus Berkiella sp.
AAACCAAGGCCTGCACTCATAATTCAAGCCGATCAATATAACAAAAGTGCTACCGTGACAGTTTTACCAGTAACCGGAACGCTCATTGAGGCACCGCTATTCCGTATTACAATCCAGCCAAATGCTGAAAACGGTTTACAGAAACCTTCACAGGTTATGATAGACAAAGCCATAACGGTAAAGCGGGAAAAAATAAAAGCTGCTTTCGGCCACATCGATCATCACCTCATGCTAGAGATTGAACGTTGCCTAGCAGTGTTCTTGGGGATAGCCAAATAAAGGAGCCTATTTGGGCTACTATGTTCTACGCTAAAGTTTTCCCATTAATCGTAACGGCCTAAATTTCCTGTTCTCAAAGAAGAGCACTAAGGTAGATGTTGGGAAGTTCGGCCATTTGCACTAGTTGTCACTAGCTTAAGGTGCTTTACTCTCCGTTTTCTACGTCCACTCCTGAATAACCATAGCATGTTCTAAAGTTAGCCATTTTAAAGCGTTAATTTGGCTAATTTTTTAAACAAATTAAGATGTTTTTTAATTACGTAATCCTTTGAGGTCTCGAATTCAGAACTTCCAATGATCCCAGATGATTTTTGATATTCCGTTTCGGAGGGAATGGATGATGAATAGCCATCTTTTTTTAAGAGTTTTTCCATATTTTATTCCTCATTAATTTTACAACTTACAGTATAAAATTTTTATAAATAAAAGTAAAATTCATTATCATCAAATTAAGCCTATTACAAAGCTTATACCAGATTTTATTCTAATTTAATGCTAGTTATCTTCGTTGCTTTCTGGCGGGAATTTTTTCCTTTGTTAAATCAAGTTCATCCGTTTTCAACAAATGGCTTTTCTGAAACTCAGTTGCATGTTTTGAGGTAAATGAAAAATGATCCCCGGAATTGGGAATTTTTGCTAAGTCCTTAATATTGCCAATTATAATTTCTTGTTTATTTGTGCGCATTATAAAATCTGTGGCCGCATAATCAACAAAACGGCCTTCATATGATTGGCCAATTTCTGTCGTAGCAATATAAGTTTCGTTCCAATGAGGATAGGTTTTAGATAAAAAATTCAGGGCCTTGCGCATCATAGCCACCCTATCAGGATCCATAGCTTCTTTAAAGAAACGGTGCATTCCGCTCAAATCGCCCTTATGTGATTTAATAGAAATATCAATCATCCGCTCTTGGGTTGATATATCGAAGGCAATATTGTAACCGGCTTGTTTTGCTAATGCCTCGGTGAAAGCTCTTTGGGTACGGCCATTGCCTTCTCTAAAGGGATGAATTTGGTTTAGATTAGCGAAAAACTCGGTGATTTTTTCAGCAAATTCCTTGGATTTTAAACTTTGTAAGAAATTATCTTTTTGTAAACGACTAAATAGGTTTTCAGTATGATGCTGGATTAAATAACTTGGGGTAAAACTGCTATGATCTTTGGATATGCTGATCGTTCTAGGTTGGCCAGCCCATTCGTAGATGTCCTGAAATATATAATGATGAGTGGCTTTTAAACGTTCATAATTAAAGGGTCCCTTAGGGCCTTTGTTGTCGATTTCCGCTAATCGATCAGCGGTTAATGCTGCTTCCGCTTTATCAAGTTTAACAGCATCTTTGATACCCAGTTTATTTTTTAGTGTCCTATTGGGCAGAATATATGGATCATTCACTTAATTGGCTCACTATATCTTGAATCTGTTTGCTTTTTTCTTCACTGGTAATTTTGCCGGTCACCCACATTTCAAAAACTTTTTTTGTCTCACCATCTAGGAACAGGCCTTCAATTCTTAGGGAGGATTCAGCATTCCTATAAGCTTCTAAGCGACGTTGTTTTTCTTGGTCATCAATAATGGGAAGTGGGGGTTGTTTTCGGGTGTGGGTCATGGTTTTCATCCCTTTCAGAATTTTAATGATTTGGATTATCTTGTTCTTTTCCTAATTGCATTTTCAGGCAGCTTGGGAGGTTTTTCTTGGATGTTTTCAAGGTTTTTATCCTGCTGAAGTTTTAAGGGTGTCAGGGCTCTTTTAATACATTCGGCCATCGGTTGATAATTCAGCTGATTAAAACTAATCGCCGATACTTTGTACCAATCGCCCTTCTGCCGTTCTATATTTCCCAGATCCAGCTTATAGTCCGCCTGTTTGGCCAAATAATGTAGAAACAGCCGCTGGGTGCGCCCATTCCCCTCAACAAACGGGTGAATGGCATTAATTTCGGCAATATGTTCCGCTGCACGATCAGCAAATTTATCCAATGATAACCCCTGACAATTATTTTCTTGGTTAATTTTGGCAAAGCGCTTGATCATTTCAGGGTCAATATTTTCAGGCGTGGCAAATGGAATAGGCCCGCGTCCGGTGGTATAGGTTCTTACCTTCCCGGCCCAACTCCACACATCTTGGAAGATGTAACTGTGCAAAGACTTATAAAATTCATAATTTATCGGTACTTTGTGATCACGCATAAGCAACTCTCTGCGGCGCAGGAAAGACATCGTACGTTCGAATAATTCTGCTTGTTCAGAATTAATTATACCCAATTTATTCACCAGCACATTCGTGCCTGGATAAAAGTATTTTTGATATTCTATTTCTTCATTGGTTAAACGCGTATTCATGATTGAGATTAATCCATTTTAATCCCAAGCATTAATTCGCAATATTTTTTCATCACTTGTGTTTGTACAGAAGCAGGTAATCTTGCTTCATCCATTAGACGAAAAATTTTAAGTTCTTCCTCGGTAAAGTAAATTCCTTCGATTGCATCGCTAACGATGCAATGCTCTTGTGCTTCTTTCATTCTTACTAACGCCTCATCCGTCAGAAGCTTGCCATGTTTTTTGGTTTCGTCATGGGCCTTTTGGATCAGAATTTTCATTTGGTCTAATACGGTCATTATAGCCTCCTATAGGCAGTTTTTAACGGTGAAGCTGGTGATAAACAAATAAAACATTAATTTTGAATGTTTATTCAGAAAGCCTACTTAGTTGCTCATATTCTTCATCCGTTATTTCACCATTAATCCACTTATTAGAGAGGGCTTTACTCTCAGAGCTAATAAAAAGGCCTGCAATTCTGAGAGAGGCTTCAGCATCTCTTGCGGCTTCTAAACGCCATTGTTTTTCCTGCTCGTCAATAACGGGGAAAGGCTTCTGTTTACGGGCATTTAACATAGATTTTATTCCTTTTCTGGGGGCTCGATAACTTTAAAAAATTATACAGCTTTTAATATATAAAAGCAAAAGCTGACCCTGTTGCAACCAAGTTATTAGGCCTATCACGGCTTTATTTTCTCTTGATTTTGAAAGATATGACTAAAAATCCCCCTGAAGTGGTAGCGCCCTATCAGAATCTTGGATTCATATCGCGATCATTCTAAGCATAACATTAGAGGTTGATTATCTTTTAGGTCTTTTTACAATTTGTGAATTTTCTACAAACGAAGTTTCTCTTAGATTAGTCTCTTCTTTTAAACTATTAAATTTTTTCTTTTGCTCTTTGATTAAAATTTCCAATCGCTTAGTGACTTCGGGTAAAGCTTGTCTGTCAAGTAAATGAATTTTCTTATCTTGTTTGATTGCAACCAAGATTCTCCTATCAAGTAAAGTATTGGAATAAACAAAAGCATTATCAACCTTAGGAAGAAACTTGGCTAAATTATCCAAAGATTTCGACCAACGAGATTGCATTTTATCAAGGGGTACATCATGTCCCCCGCTTGCGACGCGTTGTCTAACGCGTTCAATTGATAATTCAAGAGTTTCAAGACCTATATAAAATATATTAACCTCAAACCCTTTCTTTTTAGCTAACTCAATATAAGGCTCATATTTTGAAGAACTAAGAACCGTTTCAACAGCCACACTTTTTTGCCCAACCAAATAACTTTCAACCAATTTTTCAACTTTTCTAGCAGCTTCTAAATTCGCTCCTGTTAAATCCATGCCCGGTTTGCTTTTCATGATTTCAGCGGTCAATTCATCCGGATTTAAATAAACGATGTCCCCAATAAGACGACCAGCTTTGGTATTTTTCACAGTCGTCGTCTTACCGGCGCCATTAACCCCCGCAATTATCCAAAATTCTGGTTTCTTATCCATTTATTTTCTCTTTGTTTTTCTGTGGTGGAGGCACTTCCACTAACTTTCCATTTATTGAAGTCCAAACGGAACGTCCCGCGGCATGATGCTCGGCCACTGCTTGTTTGGCAGCGTCATTCATGCCCTCATTTAAATCCTTCACAAATTGTGGTGAGGCCACATATTCTTTTCTAGTCATGCCCGGTGGGCAATAGGTTTGCCCGGTTGGTTCTTTTTTATTACCTTTATCCATACTTAATCTCCTTTTCTTAAAAATACTTACTGGCTTAGTAACATAACTTTGTTTCTCCTTACCCAAGCAGGTTCTAACGGTAAAAATTGGTAATAAATAAACAAGATCATTATAGGATAATTATCGTTTTATAGCAAATTAGAACAGCCGCAAGAACAAGGTTGCAGGCTGATTATATCATGAAAATATTCTACTGATAGGAAGGAAAAATATTCCCGATCTTATTGGGGGAAAAGGTATATCTAAGTAATATAACTTTTCTAAATTCAGGCTTACGTTATTCGCGTTTTGCAGCGTCCATTCTGGACCTTTATCTACGCTTTGCCCGTTAGCTGGATGGATAGCCTTATAAATGACCCCAACGATGACCTGCAGGGGTAATAACCCAGGCGACGATGTTAGCCCTGTCCAACCACATAGTATTTCCTATTTAGCTTCACTCGGCAGAACCGTACCAATGGTCGAAGACCGATTAAGTGTTTCAAAAGTAATTTTTGAAATTTCTGCTTGGACTGCTTGCAGGTCTCGATAGTTGATCTTATCAGCCGCAGCCTTTACTGGCGTAATTTCTATGACAGCTATAACTTCTCTTGAGTTTCCAATACGCTGGGTTATTTTACGGGCTTCCTCACGTGTTACCATCCAGTGGGTAAATTGATCGGCATTAGTAAAAGTGATAGCTAAATCATTATATGCTCTTGGACCGGAGCTGTAGGGAAAATAGTTATTAGAAAGGCCCAAAGGGAATGCCTCTTTATCAAAATCATATTCTTCAATCTTAAAGCGGGAAATAATAACCAGTGGCTTCTTTTGAACAATGGTGTTCATTGCCTCTTGAATTTTTGGTTTCAATTTATCCAGCACATCTTGCCGGGCAAATTCATCCTTGGCTTTCTGGTATTCGGGGTAATTCTGGGCAACATCTTTCCAAGGAATTTCCTCGCCACTTAATTTATAATACATTAATAAAACATCCAGATCCTTAATTTCATAAGGTTTCTGGGCAAAACTTGTATTACTAAATATGACTAACAGCAATATTTGGCAGCCTAAAAAAGCAAATCTTTTCATAAAAAATTCTCCCTATTTTCTAATTACTTTGTGATTGATTTAGTCTTTCCAATCCAATTCTAGTATCGTGCTCGGTACATTCATTGATTATTCTTTGAAGATTTTCTTCCCTCTCGG
>CAZHSJ010000182.1:0-5495 GCA_964535225.1 Uncultured Candidatus Berkiella sp.
TACGGACAACGCATCAAAGTTAAAATCGCCTGCATAAGCGATAACGGGAAGCAATATTAATATAATAAATATTTTTTTCACTTTATTTCCAATGGTGTTTGCGCTTGTGCTTGTTCATTCTTAAATACATAAAGCGTTTGAACTTGTGTGTCGGTAACGCCGATTAATAATTTTGCGTTATAGGCTTCAATTAAAACCACCTTTGTTTTGTTTCCTAAATTAGCACCACCAAGCACTTGTAATGATCCTGGCACCTGCGGCACAATTTTTTTAAAATGTTTTAAAAAATAGGCAAGTACAAAAACCAAAATAAGTGTTACCATTAACATGAGCGTAACATTCGTTAGGGTTGATATATTAATCAAAGCAACGCTCCTATTTAATTTTTTCTATGCGCTCAGAAGCGCTGATGATATCGGTTAAACGAATACCAAATTTATCATTAACCACAACAACTTCTGCATGGGCAACTAACGTGCCATTCACTAAAACATCTAAAGGTTCGCCTGCATTTCTGTCTAACTCAACCACCGAGCCTTGATTTAACTGTAAGAGATTTCTAATACAAATGGATGTGCGCCCTACTTCTAGAGAAATTGTCACAGGTATATCCATAATGACTTCAAAATCACTGTTTTCTGAAAATATATTCTTTTTAGATTCTTTATTTAGCTCAGAAAAATGTGCAGGTTCTGCCTTGGGTATTTCGCTCTTAGGAGCCGCATTGGGATCTTGTTGAGGTGTTTGTGTATTTGATTGCTCTTCCATAATTACCTCTTAGGTGCCTTTTTTAATTTATCCAAAATTTTAACAGCATACTTTCCTTCAAAAGTACCAAAGTTACCTGTATACATTGGTATATTACATACTTTCACCATGATCTCTTCAGGTATTTCGATATCAATAATGTCGCCATTTTTGAACCGAATAACGTCTTTTAAAGATACTTTTTTTTGAGTTAAAATACAGCTTGCTTCAACTTGTGCTTCTAAAACTTCTTCTCTGATCCTTTGCACCCACTTTTCATCACTAACTTCTTTTTCAACTTTAACACCAGCATGTAGTAACTCTTTTATGGGTTCAAGCATTGCGTACGGTAGGCAAATATGAAAATCACCATCGCCACCATCTAGTTCCAAATGAAATTTTGATATAACAAGTAACTCATTTAGATTTAACACATTAGCCATAGAAGGATTAGACTCAGTTGCTTTATATTCAAATTGAACATCCAATATACCTTGCCATGCGTCTTTTAAGTCTTTAAAGAAGTTATCAATAAGCATACGCGATATACGATTTTCAGTGTCTGTAAATTCTCTTGCTTCGCTTTTATATTGTAATTTACCATCGCCACCAAAATAATTATCAACTAACGTAAATACTAACTTTGAATCCAAAACAAAAAGTGCCACACCTTTTAAAGGATGCATTTTAATAAGATTAATACTGGTAGGTATGAGGAGACTATTAACGTATTCTTCATACTTTTGAATTTTAAGCCCTGATACCGTTACCTCAATACTTTTCTTTAAAAAATTATTTAAAGTAGCCCTGATATTTCTACTAAACTTTTCATTTATTAACCCTAGCGTTGCTACTCGGTTATAAATATTTTTGTCATGATTAGCTAAATCATATTGTCTTGGTGAGGAATCACCCATAGAAGCAGCACCTTGCTCTTCATCTTTTGGCGATTCTAAGAGGGAATCAATTTCATCTTGATTTAATGTTTGATTCATCTTAACCTACTGCGAAACAAAGTTAGTAAATAGAACTTGATCTACAGTTGTATCACCTGTATTTTGCTTCATTACCTTTTGTACTGTTTCCAGTGCTTTTTTGCGAAGTAATTCTTTACCTTCTAGGGTAAGCAAGTCTTCATAGCGCTGTGTGCTAAATAAAATAATTAAATCATTTCTAATGATGGGCGCATAGGCTTCGATATTTTCAACTCCTGATGAATTTTTAACCATTAATTCAACATCGACTTGTAAAAATCGTGTTTTGTCTGCTGAAGGAATATTAACAACCATCACAGGACGTAGTTTATAAAACTGAGGCTTATTCGCGGGACCGCCATGTTTTTTTTCAGCTGATTTTTCTGATTTTTCCGTATTTTGGGCTACTTTTACTTCTTCTTTAACAGTTGCTTTTTCGGCTTCTAAGCTTGAGGATGGCACAGCTTCGTCAGGAACAGAGGTTGGCATTTTAAGAATTAAAACCAACCCTATAATCATGATGATAAAGAAAATACCTATAACACCAGCAAGTCCAATCATCATTTTATTGAACTTGGGCTTGTTAGTTGAATCACTGTCTTTTTCGATATTTTCAGCCATTGCATGTTCCTCCTATAGGAGCACCTGCAAAAGCTGTACCAATTAATTATTGATAAATTTCAGTTACTTACATATATTCGAGTGTCAAAATACCGTCATGACGCTATACATAAATATCTAATTTACCAGCGGGGCTTTGCTTGACTGGGGCTAAAGTTGCTTCGACATTATTATTCATCTCATTATCATGAGAAAATAAGGCGTGTTTACCTGTGTGTTGTTTCTCCTCTTTACCCTGTGAAACTGATACATTCCCTAAATTTAACCCCATCGCATTCACTTCAGATTTTAGTCTTTCAATACTGGACTCAATCAACTCCTGTGTCTCAAGCTGCGATGTAATAAAGTTGATATGTGCCTTATTGTCATCGAAAGTGATTTTAACTTCTATTTTGCCTAAGTCTTGAGGGAAAACATCAAATTGAGCAGTGGTTTCATTACCACTAATCATAATCTTAATCTTTTGACTAAGATCTTGCTCAAAGTTTTCACGATGTATTGTCGTTTCAGAGGTATTCACATTGCCCATTGTATCCTGTTTACGATTAACTGTCAGATTAGAGGCTATTTGATACTGGGTGTTATCTGCAATGTCCTGCTCTTGATTTTCTGTGTTTTCATTCAGGGTATATTGCATATAACTTGTAGGTGGGGTAGTTTCTTTGACTTGAGTAATTTGCGCTTGTTTTGGATTAATGTTCAAGTCATTGGGGTCTTCTTCAATAGATTGTAACGTAACAACTTCTTCTGTTTCTTGCGTAATAAAAGGTTCATCTTCTACATCGCTGTTATTTTTTATTGCATGTTGAATAAAAGTAGGCCTTATTGCTAACTCTTTGGAAGCTAACAGTTTAATGTCATTAAGAATCTGCGATTCCTCAGTAGAAATCTGATTGTTCACTGTATCTGGGGTTATTTGCTTAAGCGCAGCTGTAAATGATGTCATTTGAGATAAATCTTGGCTTAACTTATGTGTTGCAGTTGTTTCTGAAATGTTAATTTCTGTTGATTCTTGACGACTTGAAATAACCTCGTTTGGCACTTGAGGATCACGTGTATCACCCAATTGCAAAAAGGTTGCCGGTGTCGTTTGTGTTTGTGTGAATTCAGTTGGCGCTTGCCAAGCGCCATTATCGTTTAATTGCACTTGTTGGGTAAGTAAATCACTAAACGCAATGGTAATTGGTTGTTTATTGCCATCAAGAGGCAAATTTTGGCCGGCATTATACTCAAGATTTACTTGAGAAGGATCCAGTTGTTCACTTTCCTTATCAAGATCTTCTCCCGGACTGAGTGAAAAATTATTAACAAAATCATCAGCTTGATTTGTTACAAGATCTGTTTTTGGTAAAAAACTGGTAATTATATCCATTTTACACACAATTAAATTTAATAAAACTTGTTTTATTAGTTCAATTTGCGTGCCATAAAATTGAAATGATTTTTAACTGCGATTTAAACTACAACTTTATTTTACCTATCTGATCTGTCAGCGCGTCTATCAAACGTTCATCATGGATAAATACCAAACGTTGAGGTTCGTCAGGGATCTCCGTGTCTCCCTCTACATTTGTCATGACATAACCTTCTTCTGGATAGCCTTCGTTAATTTGCATCCGAAGGGGTTCCTCTCCTTTAACAAAACCTAGGTTGATAGTAAAATCAGGATAGTTACCCCGCAGAAAAAGTATATTTTTGTCGTCTTTTACGCCCAAGGGTAACTGCCCTTCATGATCAGCAAGATAACTTGCGAATACTTCTAAATCCATACAGATCAATTTTGCACTAATACTGGAAGGTAATGAGGTAATTTGGGTGTTGTGATAAATACTCAGTTTACTTAAACCACGACATTCACTTAACGATTCAGGTAAAGCTTTTAACGCATTGGTACTCACATCAAGACTTTTAAGTTGTGTATTTTTCCCAATATCTTCAGGCAAACCAGTAAGCAAGCAACCATTGATATTAAGCTCTTCTAAGTTTTTAAGCCTACAAATGCTTTCTGGCAATCCGGTTAAAGAAGTCATTAAAATACTGAGTCTTTTAAGATTTTTTAACTGACCAATTTCAACAGGTAGCTGATCAATTTTACCATGTTCAATACTAATGTCTTCTAACTCAGCTAAAGTCCCAATTTTAGGAGATATTTTCGTTAAGCCCGGGCTCCTGATAGTGAGAGAGCGAAGAAAGAGTTGATGTTCTTTACAGAGATTAAGTACTTTTTCACAGAAAGTGTTGGTAAGGCGTGTGATATAATATAAGTTAATTTTATCGAATTCTCGTAACTGTGATAAAGCTGTTAGCGTATTTATCTCGGACAACAAGGTAGCAGGAATATGCTTGTTTTCAACTTTAAGTTTTTCTAAATGGGTAAATAATCGTAATAATCGATCATAATCTTTTTTTTCAAAATGAAGATCGTCAATGTTTTTTGCCTCCTCCAATACCACTGCCTTATGTGCTAGTAGTAGCGTACCTTCCACATTAAGTGAAACTGGTTGAAGGTCTTTCGCAAATTTTTCACCTGTGCTGTTTGTTTGTCTTATTGCATCTATCGTTGGTTCATCTAAGTGATTTTTTAAAAGGGTTAGTAGGAGTTTATAATGTGGATTTTCTTGACCAAGCATCTCATACATTCCTTGTTTTTATTTAAGCTTCGTTTTGTTATCTGACTCATCTTTTTTGCCAAATAAATTCAGTCCCTTCAAATGATCTTTGGCAGAGTCTAACTCAGATGAGCTCACCACAGATGCACTCTGAGATCTTCCCCTCGTTTGTGACTGTACCGCACTAAAAGCAGGATTAACAGAAGGAGACACACCAAGTGGCTGAGGTTGCGCCTGTTCATGGAGATGAATTTGCGGCGCATCCTCAAGTTGCCTTGTTACAGCACCTAATCTATCTAATATAGCTGTCTGCGGCAAAGGCAGAGAAGCTCCTTGCCTCGATACTACTGGGGATTCAACAGAGGCGACTTTCGGTGCCATATTTTTAGCACTCTGTGCTTGTTTCAACTGCGCGTTTTGTTCCTTGGCCGCATCACGCCTTTGGGTGTGCGCTTGAATTTCTTCCGCTGTTGGAGCTTGTGGGGCAACAGGTGCAACAACGGCCTCTGGCTTTTCAATAACGCCTTTATTTTGCTGAACAAAA
>CAZHSJ010000183.1:0-5472 GCA_964535225.1 Uncultured Candidatus Berkiella sp.
AACGTGGTGAGAGACACGAACGTGGCGAAAGACACGAGCGTGGCGAAAGACACGAACGTGTGGAAAGACAAGATCAAGAACAACGCCACACAGAACAGCGTCAAGATCGAACAACTGATCGCGCTGAGCGTGGCGACAGACAAGATAGAGGTAGACGCGGCAATCGTAACCGTCGTGGACAACGCCGCGATGACAGATACCCGCGCGATGCAGAGCCGCGCTATGAAGAAAAAGCAGCGTCCCTTGCAAAAGATGATCTTCAACCTGCTTATGATACGCAGATCACCAAGCAAGTTGTGCAAGAAGTCCAAGAAGCGCAAAGAAAAGAGGAAGCTGCGGTTGTCCCAACCTTTGAACCAAAACAAGCTGCCCCTAAACCTAAAAGATTGCCTGAATTAGACACGAAAGAGGCAATAGCAGAGCGCAAAAAGCAAGATGCGATAAGCATTGTAAAATTAACGCCAGAAGAAAAAGCGCGCACGATGGTAACGTTGTCTGAGGAAGATAAAGCACAAGCTACCCATCACTTTACGATGATCACAACCAAAAAAGAATTGGTAGAACAGAAGAAGACAATGGAAGTTGTTGCCACCCAAATTAGCTCTGCAACCAGCAGCGCTGAAAATAGGGTTACTTGGGACGACTCTTTAAATGTGGCACCACAAGCTTCATCGTTAAATCAGGTTCATACCAAACCTAACGCTATTGTTCGTAAAGAAGAGAAGCCGGAAACGGCCCCTTCTTATGAAACGATTGTTGAGGATGAAAAGTCCTGATCTGTTTATAAAAATAAAGATTTTTCTGATTTTTATGTTCTGGATGCCAGCCTTCGCTGGCATCACAGAGCCTAATTAGCGTTTCACTTTTTACTACCGGTGTCGATGACACCGACGCCTTGCATGACCAGGACATTGATAATCAACAGTAACAGAAATTTCCTGATGATCTGCCTTTTGGACTAATTTGTTAAATACAATCGTAATGGCACCGGGTAAATTTTTGACCTTTGCCATATCTTGAAATATATCCATCAAATTAAACATCTCATCATCCGTTCCTTGCAATTTAAATCCTTTGGGTAAGGCCAAATGCAACGGTGTTTTGGAACATGGCGCAACGGCAGGTTGTTGTTTTTGATGCGTTGCTTGTGGCGCTTGCGCTCTCTTTGGCTCGGGCGTTTGCTGTTGTTGCTGATGCGTCGCTTGTGGCGCTTGCGCTCTCTTTGGCTCGGGCGTTTGCTGTTGTTGCTGATGCGTCGCTTGTGGCGCTTGCGCTCTCTTTGGCTCGGGCGTTTGCTGTTGTTGCTGATGCGTCGCTTGTGGCGCTTGCGCTCTCTTTGGCTCAGGCGTTTGCGCTTTAGCTGGATTTTTTTCAACTGGGGATGGCGGTAGCTGACGCTTGGCCGCACCGTTCATTGGTGTTGGTGGCAATTCACGCTTGATCACCCCATTCACGGGTGCTTGCGCTTTTGCAGGCGGTTGCGCTTTTATCACTGTCGCAGACGGTGTTTGTGCTTTAGCCGGCGCTTGCGCTTTTGTGACTGTCGCAGGCGGTGTTTGTGCTTTTGCAGGCGCTTGCGCTTTTGTTACTGTCGCAGGCGGCATTTGTTTTTCAGTGTTGTTTACTGGCTGTACTTTGCTTACCGGTTTAAGCTGAAAGGCTCTTTTGGCAGGCTCCTCTTGCAAAGGCGTTGTTTTAGGTGCAGGCGGTGGTGCTTTACGCAGGGTCTTTCCACCAATAGCGCCTTTTAACTCATCCATTAAAACTGGCTTAGATTCTTGCTGTTTTGATTCTTGCGGTTTTGATTGTTGTGCTTTTGGCTCTTCCTTTACAATCTGTGGCTTTAACTCAACCACTACATGTTGGTTTGGTTGCAAAGCATTTGGGGTGTTTTCTTTTTGCGCTGGCAAGTCCTGTACTTTTTCTTCGCGTGGTTTCTTTTTTCCTACATATCTATCGTATTGACGACGATAAATATCTGAGTGCGTAAAACCACCATAGTTTTTAGAATTCGTATGTTGCCACCAATCATCAAAAGAACGAAATGTTTCATGGGTGAAGTTATAAATTTCATTGTTTGTAAAAACAATACCTTTTTGTTGTAAAGCTTTAAGATACTGAGGATTTGAAAAAATTGCTGTTGTAATTGCTTTGGCTGGGATATGCGTGTCGTTATATTCCGCAAACTCTGTTGCTAGGGCATACTCATCTCTATTTAGGTAATCCTTGGGTTCAATATGTTTATTACCATATAGTTGAAAAGCAGGGTTTTTAGCATTACACAATTCAAAAATCAGCGTGTCCAGCATTTTTGCAAAACTGCCTTCATTGGCAACATGAATAAAGCGCTCAACGGTCTGTTTTGTGATATACCTTTGATTCTTTCGAATTTCATACTCTTGATAACCTTGTTCTCTATAATCTCCACCGGTCGGTGACTCTGATAAAGGAACCAGATCGACCGTAATCGGGCCATTTTGGGTTGCTTGTTCAATAAGATTTTCCAGCTCTGGAATACTTGGAATAAGATCAAATAAGGCCTTAAAAGCAGCCTGGGCTTTGGGAAATCTATCTGTGTTCAAAGTAAGTGACTTATATTTCATGGGGTTACACCAAGGTAAATTTAGTTAGTTGCGGAGTTTACATGGTGCTCCCTTAGGTTGGCGTCATTTTTTTATATAAATTCGATGAGGGGTAGAAATTTAAAGAAGAGCGGTATACTCCCCCCTATTTCCCGCGACTCGTCCACAGGATCAGCACAAAAGAGCGGGTAAAAAGCGATTAACAGAGGCGACAACAACCATCGAGTTCTTCCACTGGCTCAGGTTGTTTATAGTTTGCTCTCATTTGAATTAATTTTGTAAGGTCGCACTGGAATAGCGGAAGTAATTGCGCAACATTATTAACAGAGGCTTGCCTACACAGCCAGGCATTGACTTCAGATAATTGATTGAAAGTAAATATTTCCCCACTCTCGGCTAATAATACTTGATACCAAGATTGATAAAAATCTGCATAATCCGTTTTCAGTTGCTGTAACAAGGTTTGACCATTAGCTGTCAGCCAAAAACCACCCCCCAGGCACGAAGAAATTAATAAACCGGTTATGGTTCCAAAACTTGATGTTAGATTTTGCTGTGGTGTATAGTGGTATAAAGCGTTGCCTAATAAGTGAAAATATTTTTTGTCTAACGAGTTATCAGGCTGCAGAAACAGGATAAATCTATCATTTGCTATCCCCCCAAACGGAAACCAGGTATTTGAAGAGGGAGCGCCCCCATCGGGTTCGCGATAAAACGGAATGCCATAAATAGAAGCAATTAAATAAGATTTTTTATCGGCATTCAAATTTACATCCAATCGTATCATGTCAAATTCAATTGAGCCGCTACCATTTAAAGATTGATACCCTTGATTACCGCCTAACATATATTACTAATCCTATTCCGCTTTCCAGGGAACATTTGCAAAGGAATTTTAGGAAATGATCTTTTATTATTTTATTCCGTAATAACGAAATCAAATTTCTTCATCGCTTTTAACCCTTCTTGCCTCTTCTTCGAGCATAACAGGAATTTCATCGCGAATTGGAAAGGCCAATTTGTCTAATTTACAAATAAGCTCATTTTTCTCTTTTTTATACAGAAGAGGTTGCTTGCAAAGGGGGCACGCCAGAATGTCTAGCAGTTTTTTGTCCATCTTGTAGTCTCCGTAAGACATTTTCTAAAAACGCCTCATCTAGGGTTACGGCTAAATCCACCGCAAAGGCATTTTCTAATTTAAGTTGCGTGCATTTTACCGCATCTTTTTGTGTCATTAAAATAGGATAATCTTCTTTAAAGGTTAAATCTTCTTGCGTGAATTGGTGATGATCGGAAAAAGCATGGGCCATAATCTCAATGCCCTTTTCCCTTAACATCATAAAAAAGCGCTCTGGATACCCAATACCAGCCACCGCATGCACTTTTTTGCCCACAAAATGTTCTAATAAATACTTACTGTGCTCATCATCAATTTGCGTAACTTCTGGGGCTAAAGCGCTTTGCATAAGATACGCATTTTCTGTCGGCTTTCCATGATAAACCACAAAATCAACCCGCTTTAATCGCCGCTTGCTTTCTCGTAAGGGTCCAATGGGGAGGCAAAAGCCATTACCAAATTGTCTGTTGCTGTCTACCACTGCAATTTCAATGTCTCTGGCAATCGCATAGTGCTGTAAGCCATCATCACAAATAATCACATCGATATTGGGTAGATTTTTTTCGATAAAGGCAAAGGCGCTTGCCCGCTTTCGTGTCACAATAACAGGAACGTCCTGACAATTTTTAGCCATCAAAAGTGCTTCATCTCCCACGAGTGAAACCGGGGAAGAAGGCCAGACTCTCACGGTATGTCCTTTGGGTAGGGCACTTCTATATCCATGCATTACAATGGCCGGCTTAATGCCCTGCCGATTTAAATAATTACCTAGCGTTGCCACCAGGGGCGTTTTTCCCGTACCCCCAACAGTAATATTCCCCACGATAATTACCGGTATATTTGCTTTATAGGGCCGCCTTAGTTTTAAATAACCATAGCGAAACCATGTTATGAGTTGAAACATCCAAGCAAGCGGGCAAAGACAATAAGCCAGCAGCGATTTTCGATACCAAAATCGTTGAACCCATTGTTGGCGCTTTTGTTGCTTTATCTTACTCATCCAACATTCACCACTTTGGCAGGCTGTTCTTGATATTGCATTACCCTTAAGGAAGCATATAACCCGTTTAAGCGCATCAGCTCTTCATGCGTGCCAATTTCAATGATCTCACCTTTGTCTATCACAACAATACGATTTGCTTTTTCAATGGTTGATAAACGATGTGCAATCACTAACGTGGTACAGCGGGCCATTAATTTCTCTAGTGCATCTTGAATGTAGCGCTCGGATTCAGTATCTAACGCACTGGTCGCTTCATCTAAAATTAAAATTGGCGCTTTTTTCAAAATAGCCCTGGCAATGGCAATGCGTTGACGCTGCCCTCCCGAAAGCCTTACCCCATTTTCACCAATCATGGTCTCAAAGCCTTGCGGCAAGCTTTCGATAAATTCTTTTGCGTGGGCAGAATGCGCCGCTTCCCTAATATCTGCCATGGTTGCATTATCACACCCATATGCAATGTTGCGTGCGACTGTATCATTAAAAAGTGTGACTTGTTGCGACACAATGGCAATTTGCTGGCGCAGCGTGCTAAGCGGCAATGCCATAATATTAATACCATCAACCAAGATTTCCCCCATGCCGTCATAAAATCGTGGCAAGAGGTTCACTAAGGTAGATTTCCCTCCCCCAGAACGGCCAACCAGAGCGATGGTTTCGCCTGCCTTAACGTCAAAGGAAATGTTTTTTAACACTTGTTCGTCAGTCGTACCATAATTAAAACTGACATTGCGGTAAGCAACATTACCACAAGGATAAGCCAATTTTTCTGT
>CAZHSJ010000184.1:0-5443 GCA_964535225.1 Uncultured Candidatus Berkiella sp.
GGGTAATTAGTTGTCTAATCGTAGTACTGCTAATTTTATTTTCTTGCAGGGTTTGATGTTGGACGGCATGCACTTCAAAGACATTTTGCTTTGAGGCTTGTTGCAGCGTTTGAATCGTTCCTGTTTGTTGATAACCAAAACGAAACCCTTCACCAATATACAATTCGCGAACTTGCTGCTTGAGCAAATAATCTTCAATGAATTGCAAAGGCAATAGGGTTGAAAAAGCCTTGGTAAAGCGCAAACAAATCACCTGCTCTATGCCTAAAGAGGCCAAGCCTTTTAATTTTTGCGAAAAAGACATTAACTGGTAGCTTGGTTCAGCAGGCCTTAGTACACGCCGCGGCAAGGGTTCAAAGGTAATGACGGTGGGCGCTAACCCTAACGCTTGCGCTTTATCAACAACTGCCTTGATAATACTTTGATGCCCAAGATGTAGCCCATCAAAGTTACCAATGGTCGCAACAGAGGGTATTGCTTTAGCTGCATCAAAAGTGCGAATTAACCGAACTTTATTCATTAGGCACTCTCTAACCGCAAGTGCGCTATTCTTAACCCAAACAGCCATAATCCGCCAAAGTAAGCAACAACAGCGCCCCCAATTAAACTCCCTAAGGCTATCACCCGCATTAAGGGCTCCCATTCAAACCATTGGGTTATATTAGGCGCAAAATACCATAACACAAACGCCATTAAGCTATTGGCCACCAACAACCGTACGCTAAAGGCTTTCCAACCAACCACGGGAACATAGTATTTTTCTTTTAACAAAATAATTAACAATAAACCAACATTAATGACCGAAGATAATGCAGAAGATAGGGCAAGCCCTGCATGCGCCAAGGGGCCGATTAATATCAAACTAAAAATCACATTAGCCAACATGGCGATAATCGCCACTTTAACTGGCAATTTGGTATTTTGCCTTGCATAAAAAGCACTGACTAATACTTTAACTGCTAAAAAGAAAACTAGCCCAAACGATAAGGCCACCAAACTGCGCGAAGCCATTATCACATCTTTGGGTGTGAATTCGCCATATTGTAATAAGGTTGCCAACATCGGGCCAGCTAACATCATTAAACCAATCGTGGCAGGTACGCCAATTAGCAGGATCCAGCGTAAAGCCCAATCAATACTTGCCGAAAACCCAGTTTGGCTGTTTTTGGCATATTGTTGTGATAAATGAGGTAAAACAACGGTTGCTAAAGCAACGCCAAACAAGCCGATAGGAAACTCAAGCAACCTATCGGAATAATATAACCACGTTAAACTACCCACGGGTAGAAATGAGGCAAAGATAGTGTCTACTAATAAATTAATTTGCATCACCGAGGCGCCAATAATGGCAGGCGTCATTAACGTGAGCACACGTTTAACCCCAGGGGAATACCAACAACGAAAGGTAAAATGAGGAAATAGCGACAATTGACGCAAAAAGGGCGCTTGAAATACCAATTGCGCAATCCCTGCCGCCATCACAGCCCAACCCAGTGCATAAATAGGCTCTACAAAATAACGGCTACAAAAATAAGCGCCAATAATTAAGCTTATATTTAACAGTACGGGTGTAAAAGCAGGGATGGCAAATTTACCATAAGCATTTTGCACCCCCCCAGCAAAGGCCGTGAGCGAAATAAAGAAAATATAAGGAAACGTTATTTGCAATAAATGGCTTGCTAAATCGAAGCGGGGATCTTTGGTGTCAAACCCTGGCGCGAAAATCCAAATTAAAAAGGGTGCACATAAAACGCCTAAAATCGTGACAACGAATAATGCGAGGGTTAAGGCGCTAAACACATTGTCGACTAAGGTCTTTACTTCTGTTGGTGATTTATTGTTTTTGTACTCAGAAAGCACGGGCACAAAGGCTTGTGAAAAAGCACCTTCGGCAAACAGGCGACGCATAAAATTGGGAATTTTAAAGGCTAATAAAAAGGCATCCATCCCAGGAGATGCGCCAAAGACAGTGGCCATCACCATATCGCGGATAAACCCAACGATGCGGGACAAAAGAGTCATAAAACTCACTAAAGCTGTCGATTTAAATAGCTTATTTGTCATAACCTGTTTGCCGTTTTACCAAAACATTGACATTACCCATTAAAATAAGGATTATTGCAAATTTTATCTCGTCTGTAACGAAAAGAAGGAATAATCCCTTGGCTAACACCAAACAAGCAATGAAACGTTCACGCCAAGCTGAAAAACATCGCATCCAAAACAAATGGCAAGTTTCCCGCATGAATACCTTTATTAAGCGTGTGTTGGCTGCCATTGAAAGCAAAGATGCCAAAACAGCTCAAGTGGAATATAAAGCGGCTGTCTCCACGATTGATCGCATGGTCGGCAAAGGCCTTATCCACAAAAATAAAGCAGCTCGTCATAAGAGCCGCCTCAACAAGCATATTGCCGCTTTGGCGTAATCTGTTTGAAGACGGGCGATGGCCCATCAGGGCCGGCACTGAGGCCGGCCCCTACACTTCTTCTAATTCTTCTTGCTCTTCTTCATAAGCAATCCGATTAGGTTGGCTTTGTAGAAACGTCATGACGTTCTCACATAACGCATGTGTCCCAGTTTTTGCTAACGCTGAGATGGCATAATAAGGCTGTGGCTTACCCAGACGTTGCATAATTTCATCGACGCGCTCATCGGCTTGCTCTTTGGTAAAACAATCTATCTTATTAAAAATAAGCCATCTGGGCTTTTGCAATAAATCTTCACTAAACTCACCTAACTCATGTTCAATTGCGCGAATGTTATCGACAGGATCGGAGCCATCTAAAGGCAAGAGTTCAACCAAATGTAGCAACAAGGTGGTACGACTTAAATGCTTTAAAAATTGGATCCCAAGACCTTTGCCTTGTGCCGCGCCTGGCACTAGCCCAGGAATATCGGCGACAACGAAACGTCTTTGTCCACTTAAGGCGACAATGCCAAGATGAGGATACAGCGTGGTAAAAGGGTAATCCGCCACTTTAGGCTTAGCGCTAGAAATGGAAGAAATTAATGTCGATTTACCCGCATTGGGGAGGCCCAGTAAACCGACTTGTGCCAGCAGCATTAACTCCAGTTGCAATTCACGGGACTCGCCTTCTCCACCGGGTGTGGTATGCCTTGGCGCGCGATTGGTTGAGCTTTTAAAATTAATATTACCTAGTCCGCGACGCCCCCCTTTAGCAACCAGTAAACACGTGCCGGGTTTAATGAGATCGCCTAGAATTTCTTGCGTGTGTAAATCACGCACCTGGGTACCCACCGGCACGGGAATAATACAATCGTCACCGTCTTTACCCGTGCATTGACGCTTTGCGCCTGCTTCCCCGCTTTTAGCTTTAAATTGGGTTTGATAACGAAAATCAATCAGGGTATTAATGCCAGCGTCCGCTAGCAAATAAACGCTTCCGCCCTTGCCGCCATCGCCGCCGTCAGGACCGCCCATAGGAACATATTTTTCGCGCCTAAAACTTGCAGAGCCATCGCCTCCTTTCCCGGCGTGGACTTTTATGACGGCTTCATCAACAAATTTCACAGCATTCACCTGTTTTTAAAAAGCAAAAAACCCCAATAAAGGGGTTTTTGCAAAAATGCGCTTCTTTACGCCTGTTGTGCTTCTTGTGGGATCACATTGACCGTATGACGGGACTTTGCACCCTTAACGGTAAACTGAACAATACCTGCAATTTTAGCAAACAAGGTATTATCTTTGCCCATACCAACAAACTTGCCCGCGTGGAATTTGGTACCACGTTGGCGAATAATAATACTGCCCGCTTTAACCAATTCGCCACCGTAACATTTCACCCCAAGATATTGAGGATTAGAATCACGACCGTTTCTTGTACTACCACCGGCTTTTTTATGTGCCATGACGTTGCCCCTACTTAAATATTGGTGATTTCAACCAGCGTGAAATCTTGACGATGACCTTGTTTACGGCGATACCCTTTACGACGTCTCATTTTGTAAATGGTAATTTTATCGCCTCTACCATGAGAAAGAATTTTAGCGGTTACTTTCGCACTACCAACTAAAGGGGCACCCACTTGTACTTTGTCCCCTTGGGCAAGTAATAAGACGTCGCCCAATTCAACTGAGTCACCCGGCTCACCAGTCATTTTTGATAACTTAACTTGCTGACCAACTTTTACACGATGTTGGTTGCCACCTGCACGGATAATGGCATAGGCATTTTGAGTACTCACGTTCGCTCCCCATTTATCTTAATTCTTTGTATCGGGCTAAGCCGATAAACCTAAACCTTAGGTAAGGGGAGCAATTTTACGTTAATGTCAAAGGATTAATCAAGTACTCACTGTTTTATCCAGCCCTAATAGTGCCATTACAATGTTGGGCTTGCGTTAAATGGGCCAACGCGGTAAAAAGCATTCTTTACTTAAATAGTGTAAGTCTATGTCTTTTACCGATATTACCGCTTTACTGGCACCTGAATTGGCGGCGATGAATGAAACCATTATTCGTTGCTTGGAATCGCAGGTTCCTGTCATTAATAAAATTAGCCACTATTTAATTGAAAGCGGCGGTAAACGCATTCGCCCCTTAGTTGTTCTACTGAGTTCCAAAGCCTGCCAAGCCCCACTTGAAAACGCCATTACCATGGCAGCCATTATTGAGTTTATTCACACGGCAACCTTGCTCCACGATGATGTGGTGGATGATTCTAAGTTAAGACGTGGTCGCTTAACCGCTAACCGGGTGTGGGATAACCCCACCGCCATTTTAGTAGGAGACTTTTTATATTCCCGCGCTTTTCAAATGATGGTGTCTATCCATAGCATGGACTGCATGCGCATTTTGTCACAAACCACCAATGTGATTGCTGAAGGCGAAGTATTACAACTGTCGCATCGCTTTGCACCTGACATTGATGAGGCGCGTTATTTAAAAGTGATTTATTATAAAACCGCTAAATTATTTGAAGCTTCTGCAGAACTTGGCCCCGTGTTGGCAAAACAACCCTTAGCACAACAACAAGCCTTAGCGGATTATGGTAAGCATTTAGGCATGGCCTTTCAGTTGGTGGACGATGTATTAGATTATTGCGCCACGAATAATCAATGGGGTAAAAATATTGGCGCAGATTTAAGCGAAGGCAAAGCCACTTTGCCGCTTATTTATGCGCTAAAACATGCCAATGCGGAACAATCTAAAGCTATTCGCCAAGCAATTCTTGCTGGCAGCATTGATAAAATTGAAATGATACAAGAAGTCATTGTATCCTCTGGAGCGGTGGACTACTGCATGAACATTGCTCAAAAAGAAGTTGACAAAGCGAAGCAATGCCTAGCAGTATTGCCCTCTTCTCCTTATAAGGATGCTTTGTGTAACTTAGCAAATTTTGCCTTACAAAGAGGCTCTTAACTATGTCGGGGTGTAGCTCAGCCTGGTAGAGCACTGCGTTCGGGACGCAGGGGTCGTAGG
>CAZHSJ010000185.1:0-5394 GCA_964535225.1 Uncultured Candidatus Berkiella sp.
AACGCGTGCAATTATAAAAGAAATTGAAAATATCACCTCTGTAGATGAAATACAAAAAATAAAAGGCGTTATTAATCACTTTTTACAAGCCAAATTGAGCAAAATAAGTAATGACGCTAAAAAATGGCTTTATCTTGCTTTAAAAACTCTCGCTGTTGAAAATATTTTCCAAAGACATCCCCCTGTGCCACTGCCTTTACCAGAAAAAACAGATTTGGCAAAAATAGGCTATTTACTTGAGAACAATATTGAACTGATTGAAGTTGCTAAAGCACATTTAATAGAGAAACTCCCCTCATTAGCACAAATCACGCCTGAAGATGATAATTTTAATTTCTTTGCTTATAGCCAGTGCGACCAAAGCGAATTTTGTTATTATCAAAGTTTATCTGAAGAAAAGTCTCTGGCCTTATTACCTTTGCTCCTTAAATCAACAGCCAAAGCAACCAAAGCCTGGCTCAATGAAGCCCTCACGTCGGGTCGCATCGATACACGCTTGCTTATCCAAGCGCTCCCCCAGGAAATGACATCTCAAGTTGCCCATGAGTTTTCTCTTTTGCCCAATATTTTAATCTTGGCATTACAATGGCCAAGCGTGAGAGCGAAAATTATTCAAGAATGCGGTGGATCATCTTTGCAAATGGCGCCAGTTTCGCAGCTCATTGTCGATAAGTTACCCTTTTATGAAAAAGGGATGATTGCCTTAGGTTTAGCCCTCTCTTCTCATTGTGATAAGCTTACCCACTTTAGTGCAGTAGATACTGGCTTAACGGACGATAGTCTATTGGTGTTGTGTGATACTTTAATTGGAAAAGCCCCTTTAAAAGTGCTACAAGTACATCATAATCCTCTATTAACCAGTCATTCTTTAACGGCACTTTTACAAACCGCCAATCAACGGCTCACTCCGGCTCAACAAAACTATATGATCACCACCTTAGTTTCCTGTTTGAATGATCCTTATGTTTTAGCATGGCTTTCCCTGAAACTAAAAGGTTTACAAGATAATGCCTTAGAAGCTTACATTAGAAACAATAATTTATTCTACACAACAAACGCATCGCAAGATAAATTTTATTTGGCAAATGCGCTTTATGAAGATTGCCGAACCTCTCCCCATAAAGCTGCCACCCTAGCGGATCTGACTACCTTTATAGTGAGACCTGTTTTTGAGAACAATCAGTTGGTACACAGCGCTATACAATCTCAATCTGCTGAATTTATTTTTAAAACGATGCGTCATTCAGTAATGCAGCTTGCAACTAATCGTGTCAAAAATTGGTTAAGATCAACCTTGATGACAGGGAAAATTTCACTGAGCACCTCACACTATGCTACTGATGAAGAAATGATGCTCATGCAACAACTTGCTTGTATGCTTTTAGTTAGTAGTAAATCCCAACGTTTTGCCCTCGGACAGCTGTTGGGTTTGAGTGTTCAAGACGCTATTCCAGAAATATCATCTTTATCATTTCATAAAATATCCCTTAATCCGTGTCTTAAAAAATGTTTAATTCAAGCCTTAGCTGTTAATACGAGTGTATCGCGCCTCACCTTAAATGGATTATTACAAGAAGATGAAACGATAGGGCGTTTATGCGATGCGTTACAAAATAATCTTAATTTAACTAAGCTAGATCTTAGTGCTAACCCTATTACACGCCAAGGCGCAGGTTATATTGGTAATTTATTAATGCAAAATCCAGCCATAGAGGCCCTCACTTTAAACGACACGCTAGGTGGTGAGGAAGTGCTTATTGAGATCGCACAATGTTTGCCTCGCACACATCTTGAAAAACTAACAGCACAACAAACCGGTTGCTCGCTTCAAACACCCCCCCTACGAGAAAAGGCAGCACAAGCCCTTGCTCATGCCTTGAGCGAAGGGTGCGCTTTAAAGCACTTAGATCTCTCTTGCAATGAAATTGATGGCCTTGGCGCGCAATATTTGTTTCATAGTTTAACATCAGAACGATGCCATCTTAAAACGCTTAAATTAAATTACAATAATCTAGGTGATATGGCCTTAACACGATTATGCCACATGTTAAGCAAACCGAATACGCTCACCAGTATTGAATTAAATGGACATCACGCCAAACCTACACAGCTTGCCAGTGTTGCACAAAATTTAAAAGATAATCACAATATTGCTCATTTTGAAGCCATGCCTACTTATCTACTGGATGCACGACATGATAATTTGCCTGAAAATGCAAAAGAGGCCAATCATATTTTAGCGACGATTAAACAAACCGTGGAAAATAATGCGGCACAAAAGCACCTGATGAAAAAGTTAAAACATTTAAGTCTTGCTGATAATGAGAGTGCAGAAAATGAACCTTTAAGACGTTGTTCTTCGCTGCCTACGTTTGAATCACAAGATCATAATATATTGCGATTTTCTGGGCAGAATATACCAAGAGCAAAACCTAATCCAACGTCTAGTTGCACAACGTTGCATAATAAATTTGCTTTTGTGAAACATTAATTTCGTATTATTGTAGGGGCGCCCCTCTTTTCGAGATGGTAAAATCAGGACTTTTACGGGACGACACAGAGGTCGTCCCCTACAGCTGAAATTTTTAGTAATTCAAAAGCGACATGTAGTGTTTCCTATACAATCTTCACTGCCACTTGCTCATGCAATTTATTGTAAGCAATAAATTGCGCATTTAAATGACGCTCCTGAATAAACTCCTGAAAGGCTTTCCACTCATATTCTTCAAAACGAGGATAATTATAAAACTCATCGAAAACAATAATGGTACCGGGCATAATATTATCACCCAATACTTTTAAAGTTTCTTTGGCCGATTCATACGTATCACTATCGATGTGTAAAAAGGAGATAGCCTGATCTTTAAGTACTTGTTTTTTAAATTTAGGTAATATTTCTTTAAATAAGCCTTTATACACTATCACATTTTTAACCAACGGAATTTTGGCATCTTTTCTTTTTAGCCCAAACATGCCCGCTTTAAAAATTTTATCCCCTTTATCCCAGTCAGTTGGTAGGCCTTCAAAAGAATCAAAGCCGTAGACTTTCTTGGTGGGGTTTAAAGCAGCAATAAAGTTTATGGAGCGCCCTGTGCCAACCCCCATTTCAATGTAATAGCCGCCCGTAATGGAAACAGCATCAGAGGCATAGCGGAGCACTTCTGCATCCGCATCAAGCCCCTTCGCCTCTTTGAAATACTTTTGTACGATTTGGGTTGCTTTTAAGTTAGTTTTATAGGGTTTATTCTTACCCGTGAAGTGCAGTACTTGGTTACCTTCAAAGCTGCCTGTGGGCACTTCCATGACATCAGACCAGTTATAATGCTCCGCTGGTTGCAACAAGGGATATTCTGCGGCATTTACCGCTAAACTTGCTAACAATATCCCCGTAACAAATGCAAAGGATGGTCTTATTTTCATTTTTGTATGACTCCTCAGCAAAAATAGTGATACAGCTAAATAAAAAGAGCGCCCTGCTCTTTGATTTGCTGAAAATACTAGTGGGAATAAGAGAATAAGGCAATCAGCTTGTTACAAACTTTGGCCTAATTTCTTTTGTGTGGTAGGTTCAGGTAACTCACACTTTTTAATGCTCTCTACTATGCTTCCTTTCTGTTAACTACCCTTATCTTTGCATAAATTTAGGCTAGCCTAAATGCAGCAATAGAGCTATCTATTTCCCGCTCTTCACGCCAACAGTAGCACGTGGCGGTTCTATCGCATCTAGAACATTATTTAAAAGGAGATCCGTCTCAGTAGTAAGTCGCCTCCCTATATCATGTTTGGCATATTCACACATCTCTTTTTTCCCATCATCGATAACCTTATTCACAGCGTCATTGTTAATGGGAACTTTGCCTAATTCTGTTCGAACAGCGCTTAACAATTCCTCTTCCTTGACCAAAGCTATCCTGTATGGATGTGTATCAGGTAATTTATAATTTTCTTTTTCCTTGATTTCACTTAAGCGTTTATCAATCGCAATGATTTGGGTTTGTACAGGATCGATAGTAGGCTCTTTTTGTTTTTCTTTTGTAGTCTTTTCTTTCAGTTTACTGAAAAAACCTTTTTGCTGCTCTTTAGTCGTTACAAGTTCGTCCGTAAGTGAAGTGCCCGGTTTTACTGATTCCTTCATTGTCGATTGCAAAGTTTCTAACAAACTGCTATCCACTGGTTTATCAGGTATTGCTCGATCTCTGGCTTTCTGGATCAAATCAACGATATCATTTCGTCCTTGTATCGTAGCAATTTCTTCCATAGTTCTCTCTGGTTTTTTAATTAAATCTTTTAAATTTTTAGGGAATTCTTTAAAACCATCTTTTAAGGTTTGAAAAAAAGATCGCTTGTAATTTATTGAAGGCCCATCTTCTGCACCTGCTTCTAATAATTTTTTCACACCATCTTTGTTACCCTGAGCAATTGCATAGGACAATAGACTATGACCATTCACTTTCATGTTAACAACCGATTTTACTTTATCTGATACATTTTGTTCAGTAATCTTGTTTCCTTTCAAACCTATCTCAACATTTAAATTATTAAAAATGTTGCCGCATTCAGAGCGCATGTCTTCCATTCCCTTGATTTCGTCTTCAGTGATATTTTTTTTAAGCTCTATGCATAAATCGTTAAGACTTTTCTCGGTGACCTTGACTTTATCCTCTAACAACTTATTGCTTTTTTTGACTTCTTTAACATCGTTCTCTACTTGTGTATATACCTGATCAACGATATTTTCAACCACATTATCAAGCTTCCTAGGCGGAGTATAATTCTCATTAGCCTTATCTAGTCCCGCAATAAGCCCGCTCATCAGCTCAGGTTCTTTATCTCTTAATTCTCTAAACTGTGCTTGTAGTTTTTTAGCATCTTGTTTATCGCTCATTTCAAAAGCTCGCTGCTCTACAAAGGCGAAAGCTACCGAACCCATGAAGGCAATTTTGGCCTCATTGAGACGAATTTCACTTACTTCTCTTTCACTCTTTTTATTGAGAACCTCTTTAATTTTGTCATTTACCTTTTCGTCCGGAAGGTCTTTGGTTTCAATGCCCAATTTCTGTAAAATAGCTATTTTTCTTTCCTTACCTATACCTACAACCTTATTTATGGAATCCTGTTTTGACTCTTTTTTAACATCCTCAATAATCTCATGATACATAGGTAGCAGCGTTTGGATCACAGGCTCCGGAACTTTATCAATATAACTTTTAAGGGTTTTTTTTGCCTCTTCACTACCTCCATTGGCTTTTTCTCCAAGCATGAAAAATTCTTTGAGTCCATCTTTAGTAACCGGATAACCACTATCTTGCACAATCTTCATGATCAAAGGGTTTGCTATATAAGCGGCATTCCTATACACCTCTGTTAACGAATTTTTTTGCTTATATCTAGCAC